>CACYBP010000143.1 GCA_902772625.1 Oscillospiraceae bacterium | reverse complement strand
GTCCTCTTCCCCGCCTTCGCCGGTACCGGAAGCGGGTTCGCCGGTTTCGCTTTCAGACGCTTCGGCGGAGGAGGTCTCCTCCTCCGGCGCGGCCAGGACGGAAAGAGAGGAAAGCGGGAAGGAAAGAACCAGGAAAAGCGCGGCCAGGAACCATGCCAGGCTGCGGCGCAGCTTCAGTTTCGTCATGATCGTTTTCTCCTTGGAGTATATGCAAAGTCCGGCGCCGGAAATCCTTTCCGGACAGAGCAAAATCAAGATTGTCTTCTTGCGCGGCAGAGCGATCTATGCTATAATCGGATCAGGGTCATGTTTTCCGAAAGACGCAGAGCGTTTCCCGCTCTTCCCGGAAAGACCGCGTGCCGTCTTTCCCTATTATACCAAAGGGGAGCGCAGTTTTCAACCGAAACTTATTTCTTTTCCGAAAGGGGGATCCCGGTGCCGAAACGAGACAAGACCGGCTGGCTGATCCTTGCCCTTGCGGTCCTTCTTCTGGCCGGAGCCGTCGCGGCGCTGTCCCCCGGAAAAGGCGAGCTTCAGAGCGTCCGCGTTTCCTATCTTCCCGACGTCTCCGGGAGAGACGCGACGCGCCTTTCCGAAAAGGAGTGGCAGAAGATCCCCGGCATCGGCAAGGGCCTTGCCAAAAGGATCACGGCATACAAAAGCGTTTACGGCGAATTCACCTGCCCCGACGAGCTGATCCTTGTGGAGGGGATCGGAAAAGCGAGACGGCAATCTGTTATAGACTATTCTGAAAGCTTTGAAAGGAGCGACAGTCCATGAAGATCATAGAACCGGGATTTGTCTTTGAAGACGAGATCGATCCCGCCGCTATTATGGCGAAGATCGAGCGCGCCGGGCGCACCTGCTACAAAAGCGAGGGGCGTATCGGCGACGGAACCGCGGAAAAATTCATCTCCTCCATCATAGCCCGGGGACACGAATCGGTCCTGGAGCACGCTTCGGTGACGGTCAGGCTGATCTGCGACCGCGGGGTCACCCACGAGGTGGTCCGGCACCGCATCGCCGCCTATTCCCAGGAGAGCACGCGCTACTGCAATTATTCCGGCGACAAGTTCGGAAGCGAGATCACCGTGATCCGTCCCTTCTTCTGGAACGACGACCCGGAGAAATTCGCCGTCTGGCGCGAGGCGATGGAAGCCGCCGAAAAGGCATATAACTCGCTTATCTCCCTGGGCGCCACGCCCCAGGAGGCCAGAAGCGTCCTTCCCAATTCCCTCAAGACCGAGCTTGTCATGACCATGGATCTGCGGGAATGGCGGCACTTCCTGAAGCTTCGTTCGGCTCCGGCCGCCCATCCGCAGATGCGCGAGATCGCCCTTCCCCTCCTGAAGGAATTCAAAAAGAAGCTTCCGGTGCTCTTTTCCGACATCGAGGCCGAATGAGCCCGGAGAAATGAGCGCAAAAGAAAGAAAAGGGGTCTTTCTCCCCTTCGAGGCAGTTGAATTCACCGGAAGCCTTTATATGCCGCTGGGGCTCGATCCCGAAGCGCCAAGGGTTCCCGCGGTCTATCTTCTGGGAAGCGAGGAAAAGGAGCTTCGGGAGATCGTCTCCCTCATGAAAAAGCCGGAGCTCCGGCCGGGAAAGCCGACGGCTCTCGTCGCGCTTCACCCCGTCAGGTGGGAAAACGATTATTCCCCTCTGAAGGCTCCTTCTCTCCGACCGGGGGAAGCGCCCTTCGGCGACGGAGCCGGGGCGCATCTTCGCCTGCTTCGCGATAAGCTGATCCCGGAGCTTGAAAAGGAATATAACCTGATCCCCTCCGCCCGGGAGAGGATCCTTGCGGGATATTCTCTTGCGGGGCTGTGCGCGCTTTCGGGAGCTCTTTACGTTCCGGACGCCTTCACGAGATTTGCCGGGGTCTCCCCTTCCCTGTGGCTGGAGGGCTTTTCCGATCTCTTTGAAAAGGACTTCCCGCCCCGGGGGATCGACGGGATCTATCTCTCCCTGGGAAAAAAAGAACCGGTCACAAAAAACGAGCGCATGGCCCGGGTGGGCGAAGCGTTTGAAAGGACCGCGGCGTTTCTTTCCGCCCGTCTTCCCGAAGGCTCTTTCCGCGCCGAATGGAACGACGGCAATCACTTCTATGAACCGGAGCGCAGGATCGCGAAGGCTCTGGCTTTTCTTTCCTCTCTCTGACCGGTCCTCCCTTTCCCGCCTTCAAGCCATCCTCCGGCCGGAGGATGGCTTCGCTTCTTTTCTGCGCTCCCTGATTTTCGCACATTTCCGTGCGATGCGGCGCGTCGAATTTGGAGGGAATATCAATTGACAAAATCACCCCTCCGGGGGTATAATAGTTTGATGTAGAGCATGGGCTTTTCTTTGCTTTGATCCGAAGGATCGAAGCCTTTGATATTTGCCTGACTCCTCTTCCAATCAGGAGGTCCCATGAGTGAAATAACAGATACGGCGCGGTATATCGATCTGGTGCGGGAAGACAACGAACGCTTCTTCCGGGCCGAGGGGCGCCGTCGCCGTTATTACGTGGATACCTACGGCTGCCAGCAGAACGAATCGGACAGCGAGATCCTCAGAGGTCTTGCCGAATCCATGGGATACGAGCCGGCTTCCGACACACAGGAGGCCGACCTGATCGTCGTCAACACCTGCGCGGTCAGAGAACACGCCGAGATGCGCACCCTCGGCAACGTGGGCGCCATGTCGCATATCAAGAAGAAGAATCCCGATCTCCTCATCGTAATGACCGGGTGCATGATGTCCGAAGCGCATATGCGCGAAAAAATCAAAAAGAGCTTCCCCTACGTTTCCGGTACCCTGGACACCAATTCCCACGCGCGGCTTCCCGAATTGGTCTGGTCTTTCCTCGGTGACCGGAAACGACGCTATTATTACGACGAAAACCGCGACGTGCTCGCCGAGACCGAGGGGCTTCCCCGGGTGCGCACCAACGGCGTCAAGGCCTGGCTTCCCATCATGAAGGGATGCAACAACTTCTGCTCCTACTGTATCGTCCCTTACGTGCGCGGGCGGGAAATGAGCCGGGACGCCGGGGCGGTGCTGAGAGAGGCGCGGGAGCTTGTGGAAAGCGGCGAAAAGGAGATCACGCTTCTCGGTCAGAACGTCAATTCCTACCGCGGGATCGAGGGCGGCTTCCCGGCGCTTCTGCGCCTGGTCAACGCCATTCCCGGCGAATTCCGCATCCGGTTCATGACCAGCCATCCGAAGGACGCGGGCGAAGAACTCTTCCGCGCCATGGCCGACTGCGAAAAGATCGCGGGAAACCTGCATCTCCCCTTCCAATCGGGAAGCGACAGGATCCTCCGGGAGATGAACCGCGGGTATACGGCCGCGGGGTATCTTGAAAAGCTGCGTCTTGCGCGCGCCTACCGGCCCGATCTGGATATCACCAGCGACGTCATCGTCGGCTTCCCCGGCGAGACCGAGGAAGATTATCTCGCCACGGAGGCCCTGGTCAGGGAAGCCGGGTTTCTGTCTCTTTTCACCTTCATCTATTCCCGGAGAGAGGGAACGCGGGCTGCGCGTATCCCCGACGACACGCCGGAGGAGGTCATAAAGGACCGCTTCCAAAGACTTCTTCGGACGCAGGACGCGATCTCCAGAGAAAAGAACGAAGCGATGGTTTCAAAGACCGTCCGCGTTTTATACGACGGCGTCACGCGGGAAGGCGACGCCCTGACCGCCCGCACGCCGGGCAACAGACTGGTTTCGGTCAAGGCCGACCCGAGCCTTGTGGGATCCTTCGGAGACGTCCGGATCACAAGCGCCTCCACCTGGTCCCTCACGGGCGAGCCGGTCGGCACGGAGGAACACTGATGGCTGAATTCACCCCCATGATCAAGCAATACCTTGCCATAAAGGAGCAGAACAAGGACTCCCTGCTCTTTTTCCGGCTGGGCGACTTTTACGAGCTGTTTTTCGAGGACGCGAAGATCGCTTCCTCCGAGCTGGATCTGGTCCTGACCGGCAAGGACTGCGGTCAGGAGGAAAGAGCCCCCATGTGCGGGATCCCCTACCATTCCTCGGAGGGGTACATCGCCAAGCTCGTGGCCAAGGGCTTCAAGGTCTCGATCTGCGAGCAGATGGAGGACCCGGCTCTGGCCAAGGGACTTGTGAAACGGGAGATCATCCGCACCGTTTCCCCCGGCACCGTAACCGAAGATTCCATGCTGGACGACCGGAAATCCAATTATATTGCCGGGATCTACGCGGAAAAGAGAAACGCGGGGATCGTTTTCATCGACGTGTCCACCGGCGAGGCCTCGGCCACCGCCGCCTCGGGATCGGATATGGAAAGCCGCGTGATCACCGAGCTTTCCCGTTATTCCCCCTCTGAGATCATCGTCAATTCCGCCGCCTCCCAAAAGAAGGAGCTTGCGGCTTTCCTGAAAAACAGGCTTCGCGTCAGGCTTTCGGTGGAGGACGGTTTCTTTGATCCGGAAGACGCCGCGCCGGAGGCTGAGGCGCGCTTCGGCGCGGTCGCCGAATGCCCGGAGACGCTCCGTCCCGTGCTTCTCTCTGCGGTGGGCGGCCTGCTCCTCTATCTGAAGGACGCCAAAAAGAGCGATCTTACGTACATCCGCAAGCTGTCCTTCTATCAGGAAGCGACCTTTATGGATATCGGCGAGACCGCCTTCCGCAACCTGGAGATCAGCGAGACCATGCTCAGCCACAGCAAGCACGGCAGTCTTCTCGGCGTGATGGACACCACCGTCACCGGCATGGGCTCCCGGAAGTTGCGGCGCTGGGTGGAAAAGCCCCTGATGAATCCGGCGCAGATCGTGAAAAGGCAGAACGCGGTGGAAGAGCTGGCCGGCGACACGGTCATGCGGGAAGAACTCCGTCACGTGCTGCGCTCCATGACCGATCTGGAAAGGCTTTCGGCCCGGATCGTCTACGGCACCGCAAGCCCCCGGGATCTGCGGGCGCTGTGCGCGGCGCTGGGCACCGTCCCCGCTCTGAGACGCGGGATCGAAAAGGCGAAGGCCGCGCTTTTGCAGGAGATCTTCGCAGGACTCGATCCCCTTGGGGACGTATACGACAAGATCGACCGCGCCATTGAAGAGGATCCCCCCTATCTGGTACGCGACGGCGGCATCATCAAATCGGGCTACGATCCCGAGGTGGACAGGCTCCGGTATATCTCGGGCCACGGAAAAGAGGCCATCGCCGCGGTGGAGGCCAAGGAGCGCGAGCGCACCGGCATCAAAAACCTGAAGGTAAGCTTCAACCGGGTATTCGGCTATTACATCGACGTGACCAATTCTTATAAGGGCCAGGTGCCCGCCGACTACATCCGCAAACAGACCCTCGTCAATTCGGAACGCTACATCACCGAAGAGCTCAAGGCCATCGAAAACGACATTCTGTCGGCCGACGACAAGGTGAAAACGTTGGAATACAACCTCTTCGACGCGGTGCGCAAGGAGGCCGCGGGAGAGGCCGAACGCATCCAATCCACCGCCGACGCGGTCTCCACCCTGGACACGCTTCTGGCTCTTGCGTCCAACGCGGTCAATTACCGGTACGTTCGGCCGCTGGTGGATCTTTCGGACAAGCTGGAGATCGTCTCCGGACGGCACCCGGTGGTGGAACGCATGCAGGGCGGCGAGCTTTTCGTTCCCAACGACGTAAAGCTTGACTGCCGGGAAAACCGCGTGGCGGTCATCACCGGTCCCAATATGGCCGGTAAATCGACTTATATGCGTCAGGTGGCCCTGATTGCCCTGATGGCGCAGACCGGAAGCTTCGTGCCCGCCGAAAGCGCACACATCGGCGTGATCGACAAGCTCTTCACCCGCGTCGGCGCCTCCGACGATCTCTCCTCCGGCCGTTCCACCTTCATGGTGGAAATGAGCGAGGTGGCCGAGATCCTGAAGGACGCCACGAAAAGAAGCCTGATCATCCTCGACGAGATCGGACGCGGTACGTCGACTTTCGACGGCATGGCCATCGCGCGTGCCGTGGTGGAATATACGGCCGACGCCAAAAAGCTCGGCGCGCGCACGCTCTTCGCCACCCATTATCACGAGCTGACCGCCCTGGAGGATGAGCTTGAGGGCGTGAAAAACTACAACATCGCCGTGAAAAAGCGCGGCGATCAAATCTCGTTCCTGCGCAAGATCGTTCCCGGCGGCGCCGACGACAGCTATGGCATAGAAGTGGCGCTCCTTGCGGGGCTTCCCGCGGGGGTGATCGCAAGATCCAAGGAGATCCTCGCTTCTCTCATAAGCACCGCCCCTGCCCTCCCGCAGAGCGCTGGCCGCGTCAGGGCGGAGGAGGAAGAGCCCGAATTCACCTTCCAGGCAAGCCGTGAGAGAGAACTCCTGGAGGAGATCAAATCGCTTTCCATCGACACCATGACCCCGCTCGAAGCCCTGAACACTCTTTACGGCTTTGTCCAGAAGGCGAAAGATATCTGATTTTCACGTTAAGGAGGATACACGTGTGAGTTACGTTATCCGGGAACCCGCGGTCACATATGACGGAAGCAAAAACCTGCTTATAAGCGAAGGCGACGGCGTCTTCTCCGACGGGAAGGTGCGCTGCGGGATCGAGATCACCCCGATCGCTCCCGGCGAGGAGCGGCTGGTCTCCCGCTGGACGAATCTCGGCGAGACCGGGCTTTCCCTGATCCTTGAGCTTCGTGTTTCGGCCGGATTCCGCTTTACGCACTATCTGATTCCCGGGGTGAGCTACGACGGGAATCATTGGGGCCGCGGCAAGGAACCGAAGGGACTGGATCAAAACGGG
>CACYBP010000142.1 GCA_902772625.1 Oscillospiraceae bacterium | reverse complement strand
TGATGGGCGGGAACGGCCGCTCTGAGATCGGCGGGGAGAACCCTCTGGATCCCGAGGGGCTTCTTCTGTCCTTCAAAACCAATTCGCTCGCGGCACCGCTCCTTGCGGACCGGCTTCTGCCGCTTCTGGAAAAGGGGACGGGAAAACGACTCTTTTTCGTCTCCAGCGAGATCTCCAGCGTCCGGCTCCAGCGCCGCACGGGAGATATGCGCTACGCCATGTCGAAGACCGCGCTGAACCTCGGCGTGCGCATGCTTTTCAACACGCTCCGGCCGAAGGGATATACCTTCCGGCTCTACCAGCCCGGGTGGATGAAACACGTCAACCCCGACGGGAGCCGGGCGGCGGGCGCCATGATCGACCCCGATCTCTCGGCGGAGGAGGCGCTCCGCCAGATCCGGGAGGACCGGATCGACGAGGACCGGCTGGTGCTGGTGGATTACCTCGGGCACGAGCTGTCGTTCTGAGGGGAGGCGAAGGAATATGAAAACAGCGTATCTGACCCGAAAAGAAGGCGCCTTTTCGCAAAGACTTGCCCTCCGCTTCCGCGAAGCGGGGTATGAGGTGGTCTTTGAACCCCAAAAGGGCGTGGAATTCTTCGTGGATCTGACCTGCGGTCCCGTTCCCGGAGACGACCGGGCCGCGGGAGAGGGGATCGACGCCGGGGCGGCGGAGGAAGCCTACCGCCGGATCGTGTGCGGGCCGCTTCTGAAGCTTGAAAAGGTCTTCCCGGACATGACCGGGAAAAAGAGGATCTGCTTCCTCGCTTCCCGCTCCTCATCGGTCAACTGGAGCGAGGCGGAGCGGGGCTACGGAGAGAATATGGCGCGGGCGGCGCTCTATCAGATCCTGACGATCACCAAGAACACCCGCCTCAAAGACGGGTATACCTTCCGCCTCTTCGATCCCATGGAGGGCGAGGCCCATCCGGAGAAGGCGGCCGACGCAGCCTTCGTATATTTCACGCGCGACCGGTATGACGACGGCCCGGATAATCCCGGCCGCAACGACGAAGGGAATCTGCTCGTGCGGGACGCGCGCGGGCGGGAGATCCCCTGGTGAATCAAAAGAAAGGGAGAACGAAATGAATATTTTACTGCTTTGCGACGATCTCTGGCACCCGGGAGAAGTGGTGACGCGCGGCCTGCGCCCGCTTCAGAAGCTCGGCTATGCTCTGGACGTGGTGACGGCGCCGAAGGATATCCTGACGCCCGAAATGCTCCGGGAGTACGACGTGATCATCAACGCCCGCGGCGCGGCCCACAGCCCCGCCAATTCCGGGGCGCCCTGGTTCGAGCCGGGCGTCACCGAGGTGATGCCGGAGGATTTCCGGGCCTACGTGGAGGAGGGCGGCGGCTTTATCGCCCTGCACGCCGGTAACACCTTCTCCGGGCGGAACGTGCCCGCCATGGCGGAGCTGGTGGGCAACGAATTCATCGGGCATCCGCCCCGCTGCGCGATCAGGGCGCGCACGGTGGGCAATCATCCCGTCGCCCGGGGCGTCGGGGAATTCGATATCCGCGACGAGCATTACCGGATCAACCTGACCGCGCCTGACGCCGAGGTCTTTCTGGAAACCACCTCGGATACCGAGGCCGGGACGCAGGTCGCGGGATATACCCGCAGGATCGGGAAGGGCAGGCTCTGCGTCCTGACGCCGGGGCACAACTGCTCGGTCCTGGAAAGCGAGCCCTTTACCCGCCTTCTGGCCAACGCCATTGAATGGTGCGCGGGAAACCTCGCGTAAGATCTATCTACAGAGAAAACGCCCGGAGATCCTTTTGGGATCTCCGGGCGTTTCGTCTTTTCCGGGGAATCAGTCGGCACAGGCAAGGTCGATGGCGCGAAGCTCCTCGGGTGAGAAGCGGGTATTTTCGATGGCCTTCACGTTTTCCAGGATCTGGGAGGGCTTGGAGGCGCCGATCAGGACGCTGGTCACGATCCCGTCGCGCAGGATCCACGCCAGCGCCATTTCGGCCAGGGTCTGGCCGCGGGCGGCGGCGATCTCCTTCAGGGCGCGGATCTTTTTCAGGGTCTTTTCATTCACGGCGCTCTCCTTCAGGAAGCGGCCGTCGGTGCGGATGCGGCTGTCAGCGGGGATCCCGTCCAGATACCGGTCGGTCAGAAGCCCCTGCTCCAGGGGGCAGAAGGCGATGATCCCCTTGCCGAGCCGGGCGGCGGTCTCCTTCAGGCCGTTACGTTCCACCGTGCGGTCCAGCATCGAATAGCGGTTCTGGTTGATCACGAAGGGAACGCGCTCGGCCTCCAGAATGGCCGCGGCGCGCTCCAGGGTGGCGCCGTCGTAGTTGGAAAGCCCGGCGTAAAGAGCCTTCCCGCTCTTTACCGCCTGGGAAAGCGCCCCCATGGTCTCCTCCAGGGGCGTCTCGGGATCCATGCGGTGGTGATAGAAAATGTCCACGTACGGAAGACCCAGACGGGAAAGGCTCTGATCCAAGCTGGCCAGAAGGTATTTCCGGCTGCCGTGATCGCCGTAGGGGCCGTCCCACATGCCGTAGCCGGCCTTGGTGGAGATCAGAAGCTCGTCCCGGTAGGAGGAAAGCTCTTCCCGGAGGATGCGGCCGAAGTTGATCTCGGCGCTGCCCGCCGGGGGACCGTAGTTGTTGGCCAGATCGAAGTGGGTGATCCCGTGATCGAAGGCGGTGAAGCAGAGCGATTTCATGTTTTCAAAGTTCGCCGTGTCGCCGAAGTTGTGCCAGAGGCCGAGGGACACCAGGGGGAGCTTCAGCCCGCTTTTGCCGGACGGGGCGTAACGCATGGTTTCGTAACGGTCGGGAGAGGCCTTGTACATGTTGATTTCCTCCTTTATTGACGTGGTGAAGGGGCGGGGAGGAAAGCTCCCCGCGGATAGCTTTGCATTGATTATATCAGCAAAGCGCGGGCTTGTAAAGTGACGTTTGCGCCGTCGGCGCAAAGTGGCGTGATGCGTTCCCCTCACGTGCCGCAGGCACGCATCATTAACGAAGTGACATCATTGCCAAAGGCAACATCCTTTGCCCGACAGGGCAAACATCATTCAAAAACGTCTCATTTGGTAGA
>CACYBP010000141.1 GCA_902772625.1 Oscillospiraceae bacterium | reverse complement strand
GTCTTCCCGCTCCACGTTTTCCAGGTCGACCCATTATCTGTGCTGTACTGCCATTGATAGGAAAGTCCGGTTCCCTCTGCCGTAACCTTAAAAGTGGCGCTTGCTCCTGCGGCAACGGTCGCCGCCTTCGGCTGAACCGTGATCGCTGGAGCAGCTCCGTCTGAAGCACTGGCTCCTATTGAGAAAACCGAAGTCAGGATCAACGCAAGACAGAGGAAAGCCAATAACTTTACCGCCGCTTTTTTCATGACTCATACCCTCTTTTCTGCGATGTAAATCGCATGTTTTTGAGACGCGTTTATTATACTTCCATTTACGAGTTTTCGTCAAGTTTCTTTCTCTCTTTTGCCCTGATCCCGGAGGCGGAAAAGCGCTCCCTTTCCCCGCCATTCCCGGCAAGGCGAAAAATTCTGAAACTTTTTTCAAAAAAGCTCTTGACTTTATCGCGTTGGCGTGGTAAAGTATATTCGTCACATGCGATGACGAAGATCGAGTAGGGCCCTGAGACCTTTCCCCCAGAGAGCCGCCGGCGGTGCGAGGCGGCGGAAAGCAGCGTCCGAATTACCCTTCCGAGCAGCGATCCGAACGCGGGCTCCGGCCCGCCGGTAGGAAAGCCGGGTCCGCCCGTTACCGCGGAAGGGATATGGCTTCGTATCCCGGGAAGGCCGCGCTTCGCGAGAAGGCGGCGAATAGAGGTGGTACCGCGGAAGTGATTTCGCCCTCTGTGTTCCCCGTGCGGGAACGCGGGGGCTCTTTTTTGGCCGGAAAGCCGGAAAAGCCCTTGGCGCCTGCACCTATTCCGGATCCGTGGAAAGGATGAGAAAAACATGGAAATTTTTGATCTGATCGTGAAGATCGTGCTTCTGGTGATCTTCTTCGGCGTCATGGTGGGCGTCGGTCTTTACTGCCGGAAGCACTCCACCGACGTGTCGGGCTTCGTGCTGGGCGGACGGAACGTGGGTCCCTGGCTGACAGCCTTCGCCTACGGCACCTCCTACTTCTCTGCGGTGGTCTTCGTGGGATACGCGGGACAGTTCGGATGGAAATACGGCATCGCCGCCACCTGGGCGGGCATCGCCAACGCGTTCCTCGGCTCGCTTCTGGCGTGGGCGGTCCTGGGCCGCCGCACCCGCATCATGACCCAGCATCTGAACTCCGCCACCATGCCGCAGTTTTTCGACGCGCGGTTTGAAAGTCCGGGGCTGAAGCTTTTCTCCTCGGCGGTGATCTTCATCTTCCTGATCCCCTACACTGCCTCGCTCTACAACGGCCTGAGCCGCCTTTTCGGCATGGCCTTCAACATCGATTACTCGATCTGCGTCATCGTGATGGCGGTGCTCACCGGCGTATACGTCATCGCCGGCGGATACATGGCCACCGCCATGAACGATTTCATTCAGGGCATCATCATGCTCTTCGGCATCGTCGCCGTGGTGGCCGCGGTGCTGAAAAGCCAGGGCGGGTTCCTTCCGGCTCTGGACGCCCTGTCCCGCGTCACCGACGAGACGGTGTCCTCTTCCCCCGGCGTGTTCGCCTCCTTCTTCGGGCCCGATCCCCTGAACCTTCTGGGCGTGATGATCCTGACGTCGCTGGGCACCTGGGGACTTCCCCAGATGGTGCAGAAGTTCTACGCCATCAAGAGCGAGAAGGCCATCAACAAGGGCATGGTCATCTCCACCGTGTTCGCCACGGTGGTGGCGGGCGGCTGCTACTTCCTCGGCGGGTTCGGCCGGCTTTTCTCCGACAAGGTCGACGTGGCGAAGGATGGCTTCGACGCGGTGATCCCGGCCATGCTTTCGGGGCTTCCGGCGATTCTGATCGCCCTGGTGGTGATCCTGGTGCTGTCGGCCTCCATGTCCACCCTATCCTCGCTGGTCCTGACCTCCAGCTCCACCCTGACCCTGGATTTCATCAAGGGCAGCCTGAAAAAGAACATGAGCGAAAAGGGCCAGCTTTTCACCATGCGCCTTCTGATCGCGGTGTTCATCGCGATCTCGGCGGTGATCGCCATCCTGCAGTACCGGGCCAACGTCACCTTCATCGCGCAGCTGATGGGCGTTTCCTGGGGCGCGCTGGCCGGGGCCTTCCTGGCTCCCTTCCTCTTCGGCCTCTACTGGAAGAGGACCACCAAGCTTTCCTGCGCGGTGAACTTCCTTTTCTCCACGGTCGTGATGCTTCTGAACATCTTCTTCCGGCCCTACTTCCCCCAGCTCCTGCAATCCCCCATCAACGCCGGCGCCTTCTGCATGCTGGCCGGATTCATCATCGTGCCCTTGGTAAGCCTTCTTTCCAGAGCCCCCGCCAAAGAAAAGGTCGCCTCCATCTTCTCCTGCTACGACCGGAAGGTCACGGTGGCGGTCACCGATTCCATCGGCGCCGGAGAGGAAGAATGAGGAGGTACGGGCATGCAGTCTCTTGAAGAAGTCCGCGCGTACTTTCAAAACGACCGCTTCGCCTCTTCCGCCGGGTGCGGGGTCGACGAGATCGGCCCCCGGTACGCCAAATGCTCCCTCACCCTCTCCGATCTGCACAAAAACGCCCTGGGCGGCGTGATGGGAGGGGCGATCTTCACCCTGGCCGATCTGGCCTTCGCCGTGGCCTCCAACTGGGAAAAGCCCGGCACGGTGGCCATTTCCTCGAACGTCGCTTATCTCAGCGCGCCGAAGGGCGCGCGCCTCACCGCCGAGGCCCGGTGCGTCAAGGACGGCCGCACCACCTGCTATTATCAGATCTCGGTCAGGGACGAGCTTTCCACCCCCGTGGCGGAGATCGCCTGCACCGGCTTCCACACCGCGAAATAGCTTCTTTCAAGCCGCCCCGGAGGGATCCCCTCCGGGGCTTTTTCCATCTTCCCTCTTTTCCTTGACAGGGTCCCCGCCCGGTGATATAATGGGCTTAAGCATAGCAGAAAGGAGCTGATGGAATTGATTTGTCCCAAATGTCTTGAGACCATGAAGGAAGACGCCCTTTCCTGCCCCCGCTGCGGCTGGCGCCCCGCGGACAAGCCTCCGAAGCCCTCTTCTTCTCCCCCCGCGCCTGCGGAGATCCTGAGCCGGGCTTACGACGGAAGTCCGGAGCCGGAGCTGAAATGGTTTCATTTTCTGATCTGGTTCGCCCTCTGGGCCAGCGCCCTGAGCGCGCTTCTCTCGGGCCTTCTGGAATTCACCGGTCTTCAGTACGATCTTTTCTTCGGAGAAGGCGCGGCCCCGGCCGTCGCGGCTTCTTTCCCCGCTCTCCGGTTCGCCGACCTGCTGTTCGGCGCGATCCACGTCGCGCTCGCGGTCTTCGCGGTCTACACGCGCTTCCGTCTTTCCGGCTTTTATAAAAACGGCCCTGCCCTCGTCTCGATCTATTACGCCGTGGTCCCGGCGGTGAATCTCGCCTGGCTCCTGCTTTACAGCCTGGTTTTGAAGTCCTTTCCCGGGGACCTTTCGATCGGCTTCCGCATCGTCTTCTCCGCGGCGGTCGCCTTTTATAACTTCGGCTACTTCCAGGACCGGGAACAGCTTTTCATCAACTGATCTTCCGGCGCGCTCCCCTCTTCCGGGGGAGCGCTTTTCTTTTCCCTTTCCCTTTTCAAAGTCCGGAATCTATGATACAATAAGAGAAGAAAACCATCACCGTACGAAAGGAGTCTTGCTAATGAGCTGGAATTCATTCCGCGTAAAGGACCCGATGGGCCTGATCGCCGAGACCGTGCGCATCCCCGGTCACGGGGGAAAGCCGGTGGCGGCCTGGTGGGCGCGTCCCATGACCGACCGCCCCACCCCCGGGATCGTCCTGATCCCCCATATGCCCGGATGGGACGAGTGGTGCCGGGAGACCGCGAACCGCTTTGCCCTGCACGGGTACAGCGTCCTCTGCCCCAATATCTACGAGGACTACGGCGACGGCACCCCGCCCGAGGTCTCGGCGAGGATGCGCGACGCCGGCGGCGTCCCCGACAAGACCGTGATGGAGGACGTTTCGGCCTCCCTCGCCTTCCTGAAAAACCAGCCCGGCGCGTCGGGCAAGGCCGGATGCATCGGCATGTGCTCCGGCGGACGGCACACCTTCCTGGCCGCCTCCACCCTTCCGGGGATCGACGCGGCGGTGGATTGCTGGGGCGGCGGCGTGGTGGCTCCTCCCGAGAGCCTGACTCCCGCGCGCCCGGTGGCGCCCATCGATTACGCCCCGGGGCTTTCCTGCCCGCTGCTCGGCATCTTCGGCAACGACGACCGCAACCCCACCCGCGCGGACGTGGATACCCTGGAAAAGAAGCTCCGGGAGCTCGGAAAGGACTACGAGTTCCACCGCTACGACGGGGCGGGCCACGGCTTCTGGTATTACGACAAGCCCATGTACCGGATCGAACAGGCGATGGATTCCTGGAACAAGGTCCTCGCCTTCTTCGATAAGCATCTGAAATAACCGTCTTCATCATCCCCGGAGAAAGGAGGAGACCGCCGTGGAGAAAAGCGCCCCGAACGCGAAAGAAAATCTCGTGATCATGGCAAAGCCGGTGGGCTCGCGCTGCAACATGCGCTGCCGCTACTGCTATTACCTGGGCAAGGGCAGATTCTCCTCCCACGAAAGGCAGACCGTGATGAGCGCCGACCTTCTGGAAAAGCTCATCCGGGACGCCGCGGCCTCCTCCCCCGGGGCGGTGTCCTTCATCTGGCACGGCGGGGAGCCGACCCTGGCGGGACTCGGCTTCTACAAAAAGGTCGTGGAGCTGGAAAAGAAGCTGATCCCGAAGGGGCGGGAGGTCTGGAACAATCTGCAGACCAACGGTCTTCTTCTGAACGACGAGTGGTGCCGTTTCCTCCGGGACAACCGTTTCGACGTGGGGATCAGCATCGACGGGAGCGAGCTCGTCCACGACAAAAACCGCCGCACCGTCTCGGGCGAGCCGACTTACCGGCGCGTCCTTTCCTCGGTCGCGCGCCTCCGGCGCTTCGGCGGCGATCCCGATCTTCTCTGCACCGTCAATGCCGAATCGCTTTCGGATCCTCTGGGCGTATACCGCGCCCTCCGGGACGCCGGGGCTTCCTGGATTCAGTTCATCCCCATCGTGATCCGGAGGGAAGACGGCTCGCTTTCTCCTCTCTCCGTCACGCCCGCGGGATACGGCGATTTTCTCATCGCCGTGTTCGACGAATGGGTCACCCGCGATCTCGGGAAATGCGACGTGCAGCTCTTCGCCGAGACCGCCCGGATCCTTGCGGGCGGGGAGGCGTCGCTCTGCACCATGCGCGAGACCTGCGGCCGGGTCCTGATCGCCGAGGAGGACGGGGGCGTCTATTCCTGCGATCACTTCGTGGACGATCTTCACCGGCTCGGGAACCTCCGGGCGGGAAAACTTTCCCGCATGGCCGAAAGCGGCTTTCAGAGGGAGTTCGGCCGGGCCAAGTCCGCTTCTCTCACCGCCTTCTGCAAGGCCTGTTCCTATCTCCGGTTCTGTCACGGCGGATGCCCGAAGGACCGGTTCGGAAAAAGCCCCGC
>CACYBP010000140.1 GCA_902772625.1 Oscillospiraceae bacterium | reverse complement strand
GGATACCCTGTGAAACGAATCTTCTGTATTTTTCTGATCCTCGCGCTTCTTCTCTCCGCCGCGGGATGCGGGGAGGGAAGCCGGATGGATCCCGAAACCGATCCGGCGGGATCTTTGTCCGGAACCGGGACCGAAGTTTCCGGTACCGGGGCCCAAGACCCCGGTGACGCCCCGGCGGTCACGCTTCTGACCCGGGGGATGGAGGCGGAAGCGGGGCGGGCCGGAGACGCCGCGGAGACCTCTTACGCCGCGGTGGGCGATCTCGGGCGAAAGCTTCTTCCCTTCGTCGCGGGCGAAAACCCCGTGGTTTCTCCCCTTTCGGTCTACGTCGCCCTGTCCATGGCGGCGGAAGGCGCGGACGGGGTGACCGCGGAGGAATTCGACGCGCTTCTCGGAAGCGACGCCGAAACGCGGAGCCAGGCGCTCCGGGACCTCTTCGCCCTTCTGGATCTCCTTTCGGACGGGAAAAACGAACTCACGCTTTCCGATTCGGTCTGGGTCGATCCCGACGCAGAGATCCGGGAGGAGTACCTCCGCAAGCTGGCCGGAAGCTACCGGGCGGAGGGCTTTTCAGGCAAACTTTCCTCCGAAAACGCGACCAAAGCCATGAACGACTGGGTGAAGGAGAAGACCCGGGGCAAGATCCCCGAGCTCTTTTCCAAGCCTCTGGATCCCAACACGGTCCTGGTCCTGATCAACGCCCTGTATTTCAAGGGCGCGTGGCGCACCCCCTTCAACAAGAACGCCACCCGCGACGGAACTTTTCACACTTCGGACGGCAGGAAGGTCACGGTCCCCTTTATGCACAGCTCCGAGGAATCTTTCCAATACCTCACCTCCGGCGATTTCGCCGGGGTGTGCCTCCCCTTTGAAGGCGCGCCGGGAAAAAACGCGAAAATGGTCCTTCTGCTGCCCCGGGACATCGACGTCCGGGCGCTTGCGGAAAAGATGGACGGCGAGACCCTCGCCTCCCTTTCCGGAAAAGAAAAATGCATCGATCTCTCGCTTCCCTCCTTCACGGCGGAATCCGGGCTTGATCTGAAAGAGATCCTGCCGGGTCTGGGCCTTGCCTCGGCCTTCGATCCGTATTCGGCCGATTTCAGCCGGATGGGCGCCGGTCCCTCGGGCGGCCGGCTCTTCATCGGAAGCGCCGGGGGGAAGGTCCGGCTTGCCGTGGACGAAAACGGCGCCGAAGGCGCAGCGGCCACTTTTGTCGGCATGGAGTGGGAAAGCGTGCCTGATCCGGCCGTTGTCCTCACCTTTGATCAGCCCTTCTTCTACGCCGTCCTGGACGGCGCCACGGGGGTCCCGCTCTTTACGGGGATCGTCACCGATCCTTCCCTCTGAAAGGATGAACGATATGAAAAAGCTTCTCTCCTCTCTTCTGATCTTCGCCATGCTTCTCACCGCGGCGGGATGCGCCTCCTCTCCCCCGTCCGATCCCGGAAAGCCCGGGGAACCGGGCGGCGAAAGACCGGTTTCGGAGGAAACGGTCCATGCCGAAGCCCTTTCGGGTCCGGTCTCGCTTTCGGCCATGGTCGATAAGAAGGCCGCCCCGGAAACCCTTTCGCCCGACGATCCGGCCTTCCGTGCCGTGGGCGATCTCGGAAAGGAGCTGCTTCTCGCCTCCGACGGCGAAAACCCGGTGATCTCGCCCCTTTCGGTCTGGATCGCCCTGGCCATGGCCGCGGAAGGCGCGGACGGCGCCACCGCCGAAGAATTCCGGACGCTTCTCGGGGGCGACGCCGAAACGCTTGAAAAGGCGGCCGCCGCACTCGAGAAAAACCTCCGGGACGGAAACGACGAAGAGAATATCTTCTCCACGGCAAATTCAGCCTGGGTGGACGACAAGTCGGAGATCCGGAAGAGCTATCTGGAGGCCCTGGTCTCGGCCTTCGGCGCCGACGTGTTTTCCGCGAATCTCCCCTCGAAGGAGACCCTCGACGCGGTAAACGCCTGGGTCAGTGAAAAGACCCGGGGCCTGATCCCCTCCATGCTCGGGGATCCCCTGCCGCCCGAGACGGCGCTGGTCCTGATCAACACCCTTTACATGAAGGCAAAATGGGCTCTCCCCTTCGATTTCGAAGGCACCTGGGATCAGGAATTCCGTCCCGCCGGAAAGGACGCGGTGACCGTGCCCTTCATGCACAGCATCCGCTATACGCCCTTCTTCGAGGATAAGGACTTCACCGGCGTGATCCTTCCCTATCGGAACGGCGCGGAGTATATCGCTCTCAAGCCCCGGGGGATCGGCGCGGAGGAGCTTCTGAAAAGCCTTTCGGGCGAGAAGATCGCGTCTCTTTCCTCCTCCGCCGCCGAGCGGAAGGTCAGTCTCGCGCTTCCCAAGCTGGAAAGCGAATGCACGTTGGATATGACCCCGGTCCTGCCGTCTCTCGGCATTTCCTCGGCCTTTGATCAGGAGGAGGCCGACTTCAGCCGGATGGGCTTCGGCGCCGACGGCGCGAACCTTTACCTCGGAAAAGTCCTGCAGAAGGTGAAGATCATCGTGGACGAGGAGGGCACCGAGGCGGCCGCCGCCACCATGATCGCCGTGAGCGGCGCCACCGCGGTGGAGGAACAGCCGGTGGAGATGACCTTCGACGAGCCCTTCGTCTATCTGATCGTCGAGCCCGAAACCGGCGTGCCCCTTTTCATGGGGATCGTCACCGATCCCTCCTGAGTTTTCCCGGGTCCTCCGTAAGCAGAACTGATTTACATAAGCGCTCCCGGGTGGCTTTCCGCCGCCCGGGAGCGCTTTTCGCGCGGATCCGGCCGCAAAAAGCTCTTTACAAAAGAGCCGGATTCGGGTATAGTGAAAAAAGCTTAGGCACAAGGAGGAGATCGTATGCAGCATTTTTCTGCCGGGCTCATCCCGTTCTGGGACGACGAACTGATCGATCCGCGCTTCACCGACGCCCGTCTTGGCGTCAACCGTCCGGAAAAGCGGGATATCGTCATGGTCTGCGACCAGCCCTGGGAGGGCGACAGCACCGACTTCTTCACCGTCGTGAAGGACGACGGCCTCTACCGGATGTATTACGAGACCTGGTCTCTCTTTGACGATACCTATACCGAAGGCATCAACGTCTGCTACGCCGAAAGCCGGGACGGGATCCATTGGGAAAAGCCGGACCTGGGCCTATGCGAATTCCGGGGCTCAAAGCACAACAACATCATCATGCTCCGGATCCCGGACAATTTCACCGTCATGCGGGACGACAATCCCGCCTGTCCCCCGGAAAGGCGCTACAAGGCCGTCATGGCGACCACCGACGTCTCGGGGTACGAAAGCGCTTTCCCGGAGGGGGCGGGGAACGCGCTGGTGTGCATGACCTCATCGGACGGGATCCACTTTGAAAAATACCGCGTGCTTTCCCGCGGATACGCCTACGATTCGCAGAATACCCTCCACTGGGATCCACACGCGAACCGGTATCGCTGCTATTTCCGGGAATTCCACCAAAAGCCGGAGGAGCCCGGTTCCCTTCTGAACGAGACGACCGTGCGCGGGATCCTGGTCTCGGAATCCCGGGATCTTCTCCATTGGAGCGCGCCGGTCCCCCTGCATTTCGGCGGCGGCGAGGATTACCCGCTTTACACCAACTGCGTGTCGGCCTATCCCTTTGATACGAGATACTATATCGGCTTTCCGACGCGGTACGTGGAACGGAAGGAATGGACCCGGAATTACGACCGGCTGTGCGGGGCGGACTTGCGGCGGGAGCGGATGAAAAAAGAAAAGCGCCTGGGCCTCGCGGTGACCGACTGCGTCTTTATGAGCTCCCGGGACGGGGTGAACTGGTTCCGCTTCGACGAGGCCTGCCTTTCCCCCGGCCCCGAAAGCGGGTCCAACTGGGTGTACGGCGACTGCTACCCGGCCGCCGGCGGCCTGATCGAGACTCCCTCCCGTTTCGCGGGCGAGCCCGCCGAGCTTTCGCTTTACGTTTTCAACCACCACTGGATGAAAGAAAAGGTGGAACTGGTCCGCTACGCCTTCCGCCGGGACGGCTTCGCCTCGGTGAAGGCGGACTACCGGCGAAGGACCCTTCTCACGCGTCCCTTCACCTTCGACGGGAGCGAGCTTTCGCTCAATTTCCGCACCTCGGCGCGCGGAGGGATCGTGCTCCGGATCCTGGACGGGCATAATCTTCCCGTGGAGGGCTATGAAACGCCCGAGCTTTTCGGGGACAGCGTCGACCGGACGGTGGATTTCGACCGGCCTCTCGCGGATTTGAAAGGGAAGACCGTGCGTTTCCTCTTTTCCATGCGCGATTCCGAGCTTTACGCCATGCGTTTCCGGTGACCCTCCGCCCCGGCGGGGCAAGGCCCGCTCAAATCAGGAAAGGAAAACGCCCGGGCATCCCGGGCAAGGCTTCTTGATGCCATGAAAAAATCCTTCTGGAAGGACAATCTGCCGCTTCTTGTCGGCATGGCGGTCACGGCGGCGGCCGTCACCGCCGCCGGGATCCTTTTTCACCAGTCGTTTTTCCGGATCCTGCCCCTTTACGTCTCGCTGATCGTCGCGCTCCTGCAATCCCGCATGATCCGTTACGCAAGCCTTCTGGGCGGGATCAATTCGATCCTTTACGCCCTGGTTTACGCCGGATACCGGCTTTACGGATCGGCCGCCTACGCGCTTCTCGTCTCCTGCCCCATCCAGCTTGTGACCTTCGTTCTCTGGAGCAGAAAGCCCTGGGGCCAATCGACGGTTTTCCGGAGGATGCCGGCGAAGGGACGGATCCTCACGGCGGGCGGCTTCGCGCTGGCTCTTCTCCTTACGCAGCTCATCCTGCGTCTTACCGGCGGGGAGCACGTCTTTCTTGACAGTCTCGTTACCCTGCTTGGGATCCTGACCGCCTTCCTCACGATGCTTTCTTACCGGGAATACACGGTCCTGATGGTCGCCGGGGGGATCCTGTCGGCGGCGCTTTATCTGACCATGCTTCCCGAGCACCCGGAACAGACGACCTATCTGGTTTTCGGAATCTACTCCCTGATCTGCTCCGTGACGGCCCTCTTCCGGATCCGGAAGCTCTGCCGGGAGCAAGAGGCCATGGCCGGAAAGCCGGTCGCCTGAGAGCCCGAAAGCAAAAACGCGCGGCGAAGCTTCGCCGCGCGTTTGTTATTTACCGCTGCGTTCCCGGAATCCCGTCCTCCGGGCTTATCCGCGCTTTCTGCACTTATAAAGCCGCGCGCCGTGCGGCTCGATCCGGGCGGCGAGGGTCTTTTCCGCCGTCTGCTCTTCTCCGGTCCAGAGTTCCCTTGCCCGGAAGGTCTCCCCCTCAAATTCCTCCAGCGGGAAGACGACCTCCCGCTCCGTGTCCGAAAGGTTGAAGAGGGCGGCGTAGCGGTCCCCGTCCTCGTCCCGGCTTTCCCAAAGGGCGTATTCTTCGTTCCGGGCGACCTGCCGCGCGCCGAAAGAGTGGGCGTTCAGGCGAAGCACGTCCCGGTTGGTGAGAAGCTTTTCGGTCTCCGGATCCAGGCTCGGAAGCTCGGCCCCGAGGATCAGAGGCGAGCGGAACACCGACCACAGGGTCATCATGGCCCTCTGCTCGGCGGGAGTGAAGCGGGTGAGGCGGCCCCTTCCGAAGCGGGTGCCGATCCTGCCCACGGGGATCATGTCGCAGTCGGGCCAGGTGCCCGGGCCTACGTGCTTCTGCCAGATCTCGCACCGGACGAACATATTGAGAAGCGCCTTCCAGTCGTCCCAGAAATCGCCGGTGATGCGCCACATGTTCGCGTTTTCCGCCAGGTGCCAGCTCTTTTCCACCGGAGCCGGGCCGGGCGACAGGCTCAGGACCATATCCCGGCCGCATTTGTCGATGGCGTGGCGGATCATTTCGATCTCATGGGCGGCGGCATACCCGCCGCTTTCGGCCCGGCCGGTGTGGGCGATGTCGTCCACCTTCACGAAATCCACGCCCCAGGAGGCGTAAAGCGCGAAAAGACTTTCGTAATAGCAGGCTCCCTCCGGCGTCGCGCGGACGCCGAACATATCGCTGTTCCAAAGGCAGATGGAATTGGGATCGGCGATCTCATCAGCCGTGGCCCGGCATCCGAGCACCGGCGTGCGGGCGAAAACCGCCTGCTTCGGCACGCCGCGCATGATGTGGATCCCGAATTTCAGCCCCATGGCGTGGATCGCGTCGGCGATGGGGCCGAAGCCCTTTCCTCCCGCGGCCGAGGGGAATCTTTCGGGAGCGGGCAGAAGCCGTCCGTATTCGTCCATGGCGAGCTTCGCGAAGGGCCGGTATTCCAGTCCCGGCACCGTCCCGGCCAGAGGGTCGCTCCACTGGATGTCGCAGGTCACGTAAAGATATCCGAAATCCCGGAGGTGCTCCGCCTGCCAGCGGGCGTTGGCGAGAAGCTCCTCTTCGGTGACGGCGGACATGTAGTTGTCCCAGCTGTTCCATCCCATCGGCGGCGTCGGCGCCATCCGGTCCTTCATGCGTTTCAATCGATCCATCCCCTTTCTTTTCCTGTCTGCATTATAAAGAGGGAAAGGGAAAAAGTCAACCGCGCTTTTTGTTCCATGCCCCGAAAAGAATTGACAAGCGCCGCCCCGGCGCGGTATACTGAAGGTGAAAATAAGCCGCGCCGCGGCATCGGAAAAGGGGAACGGTCATGATCAAAGTCGGTATCATCGGATTCGCGCACGGACACGTTTTTTCCTTCGGAGGAGAGTGGATCGCCCACCCGGAATACGGCGTCGAGCTTGTGGGCGGATGGGACAGGGACGCCGCCCGCTCTGCCGACGGATGCAAAAAGCTCGGGATCCGGTCGTTTGAGACGCTGGACGAGCTTCTGGCAGAGGTCTCCGCGGTGGCCGTCACCTCCGAGACCAGCCTCCACGCCGATTACGTGGAAAAGGCGGCCGACGCCAAAAAGGATATCATCCTCTATAAGCCCATGGCCCTGCACATGGACGAGGCCGACCGCATCGTCGAAGCGGTCAGGCGAAACGGCGTCAAATTCACCATGGGATGGCAGAGCCGCACCGATCCGCAGAATATCCGGATGAAGGAGATCATTCAGGACGGAAGTCTGGGGAAGGTCTGCCACTACCGCCGCCGCCACGGGCTTGCGACCCATCTGTGGGAGGGGTTTGAAAACACCTGGCATACCGCACCGGCATTCAACCGCGACATCTTCGCCGACGATTCCGCCCACCCCATCGACATGATGCAATGGATGTTCGGCATGCCGGAGACCGTAAGCTGCGAGATGACCACCATGGTAAATCCCAGAGTTCCCAACGACAACGGCGTGGCGCTTTTCAAATACGCCGACGGTATGATCGCCGAAATCTCCTGCGGGTTCACCACCTCGGCTTCGGAGATCACCACCGAGATCTATCTCACCGGCGGCTCGATCCAGCAGTATTACGGCGACGCCACCAGCACCGCGCTCCCGCGTCCAGAGGGTCAGCCCGGCCTGAAATGGTTCAAAAACGGCGATCCCGACTGGACCGAAAGCGGCATCCCGAGCCCGAAGGCCCACAGTGAGCGCCTCAAGGCGCAGGCGCTGCCCTTCGCCCGCTATCTCCGGGGGGAAAGCGGTCCGGTCTGCACCGCCGAGGAGGGGCGGGATTCCCTGCGGCTGGTGCTGGCCTGTTATCTCTCCGCGCGGGAGGGAAAAAGGGTCTCGGTCTGGGACGAGCGCATCCGGAAGATCTGATCCCCGGCGCGGGCTCTCCGCGAAAAGGCGGCTTTCGCGAGGTCCTTTACGGAAAAGCATTTATATAACGCATTTCTGAAAAGGCGGCTTTCGCGGGGT
>CACYBP010000139.1 GCA_902772625.1 Oscillospiraceae bacterium | reverse complement strand
TTTCGGCACCGGGAACGTCCGGCTCAACGGGCTGCAGGCTCTCTGCTACGCCCGGGTGCGCCACACCGGCAACGGCGAATACCAGCGCACCGAAAGACAGCGCGAGATCCTCACGGTGCTCTTCAACAAGATCAAGGACAAGGGGCTTTCCCTGACCGAGATCGGCGCTCTGGCGGACAAGCTTCTCCCGTACGTGACCACCAACTTCTCCCAGGGGGATATCCTTTCGCTCCTGACCGCCGCGCCTTCTTACCTCAGCGATTACGAGCTGGTGTCCTTCCGCATGCCCTATAAGGGAACCTATCGCAATATGGGCGTCCGCGGCATGTCGGTCATCGGGATCGATTTCAAGAAGAACATCAACAAATGGTACGACGTTGTCTATAACGGCGCGTCGGTGGAAGGTCTTGTGGACTGACCGTCTTTCAAGCAAAAATACCGCCCTTTCCGGGATCAGGCTTATCCCGGAAAGGGCGTTTTCTTATAGGGGAAGGCGCGCGGCCAGAAAGGAAAGCGAAAGACCCGCGGCAAGCGGAACGGCAACCGAAAGCAGAAGAAGCTTCGGACTCTTTGTCTCCCGCCACAGGGCGAGAAGGGTCGGCGCGCAGGGAAAATGGAACATGGTGAAAACCAGAAAAGAAAGCGCCGTCGCCCGCGTCCACCCGTGGGCGGAGAGCAGCGCGAAAAGCCCGCCTCCGGCCTCCGGCAGCGCCGAGGTCCCCATATACCCCAGAAGCACCAGGGGAAGCACGGTTTCGCCCGCGGGAAACCCGAAGAGAAAGGCCGCGAGGATCACTCCGTCCATCCCGAAAAACCGCCCCGCGGGATCGAGAAAAGCGGTGAAGCGCGCGTAAAGAGAGGGACCCTCCGCGGGAAAACGCAGGAGAAGAAAGAGGATCGCCCCGGCGGGCGCGGCCACCGTCACCGCCCGGAAAAGCGACGAAAAGACCTTTTCGGTCATGGTGCGCCATAAGCTTTTCAGGATCTCGGGCTTCCGGAAGCGCGGCAGGGGCAGAAGAAAATGCGACGGCAGTCCCCGGAAAACGCAAAGGGTCAGAAGCCGGGTGGAGATCAGGGTCACCGCCGCCGCGAAGAGCAGCAGGATCCCGGTGAAAAACGCGCCGTTCCCGCTTCCGAAGGCGAAGAAAGCGCCCGAGACCGCGAGAAGCGCCGGGAATCTCCCGTTGCAGGGGATCATGGAATTGGTGACGAGGCTTGCCGCCCGCTCCCGGGGAGAGGCGATGATCCGGCATCCGGACACCCCCACCACGTTGCAGCCAAGCCCCATGCACATGGTCAGCCCCTGCTTGCCGCAGGAGCCCGCGCGGAAGAACAGCGCGTCGAGGTTGAAGGCGATCCGCGCGAGATATCCGCTGTCCTCCAGAAGCGTGAAAAGCGAAAAGAAGATCGCCATGGGGGGAAGCATCACCGCGATCACCTTGCCCGAAAGCCGGAGGACGCCGTTGATCAGAAGCTCCTCCGGAAAAGAGAGCGGAGAGAGAAGCGCGGTAAGGCCGCTTTCCGCTGCCTGAAAGGCCTGTTCAAGAAGCGCGGAGGGGTAATTGGAGGCCACGGCCGTGAGGAAGATCAGAAGAAAAAGCGCCGCGGCCATCAGGGGATAGGCCGTGTATTTCCCGCAGAGGAGCCGGTCGAGCCAATGCTTTCCCCGCGCGGGAGGAGGCGCGGACGACGCATGTTCCATCACCTTTCCGGCAAAGGCGAAGCGGGCCCGGGCAAGCTCTTCCCGGAAGGCGCTTCCCATGGGCGCTTCCCCGGTTCCGGCCGCAAGGGCAAGGTCCGGGGAGGAAAGATCGGTGCCGGTTTTCTCAGAAAGCGCGCGGAGAAAAGGACCGTCGTTTTCAAGAACTCTCAGGGCAAGATACCGCGCGGGAAGAGAAGAAGAGGGAAGCAAAGGAAGAAGGGACGAAACGCGCGCTTCGATTTCCCGGGGAAGGGTGAAGCGCGGCTTTGCCCGGGGATCGCTTTCCAGAAGCGCGAGAAGCTCCGGGATCCCCCGCCCCTTCCGCGCCGAGACCGCGGCCGTCGGGATCCCGGAAAGCGACGTGATCAGGTTTGCGTCGGGCACGGGATCGGCCTCGTCTATGAAATTCAGGACCAGGATCACCCGGTCGGTTCGCTCGGCAAGAGAAAGAGCAAGGGAAAGAGAGGGGATGGGATCGTTCGCGTCCCCCACCGCGAGGATCTGATCGTAGGCTCCGAAGGCCAGAAAGTCCCGGGCGACCTCCTCCTCGTCGCCCTCACCCGCAAGGTCGTAGATCCCGGGAAGATCCACAAGCTCCGCCCGGAAGGAGCGGCTTTTCAAAGGCGCCCGCGCCACCGAAACGGTCTTTCCGGCCCAGTTTCCGGTATGTACCCGAAGCCCGGTCAGGCGGTTGAACAGCGTGGATTTCCCCACGTTGGGATTCCCCGCCAGGGCGATCACACGCGGATCCTGATCCATCGGGCGTCCTTTTTCCGGAGGGCGACGACGGCGCCGCCCCATTGATAGGCCACGGGATCCCCGGAGGGGGCGGCGAAAAGCGCCGTGACCCGCGGCTGGGAAAGGATCCCCATCTCCAGAAGCTTTCCGGAAAGGGGAGAGGGAACGACCTCCAGGGGCGTACCGCTTTCGCCGGGGGAAAGGCGGGAAAGATCAGAAAGCATAGCGTTACCTCCGTGAATTCAGATCGGGAAGGCTCCCGTATCAAGGCTATGCGCCGTCCCGCCGGAGGGTGCACGAAGCTTTCTTTTCCCCGGCCGATTCCCGCACGTACCGGTCAAGGGCTTTGTTCATCTGATAACTGAGACAAGTTACCGGCAAAAAAGAGGCCGACAGTCTTTCGACTGTCAGCCTCGACTTACATCATATACTTTACCCGGTCGAATAGCAACTAAGTCTTCCCCTATATATTTTACTTTCATCGAGCTGTGTCCTTTCTGCCACCCGGTACATTTGGCCGGAACCGAGATCACGGATATCGCATGGGCGGTTACTCTTCTGCTTTTGAGTTTTCGTTATTGCAATCAAAATCTTTTTTCAAATCAGAAGCCCTCTTTTTTCCGCCTCGACGTCATGTTCTGTCGGGTATAGTCCGAGTTCGGTTGCTGTTTTCCCTTGCTCGACACAGATTTTAGCAATCCTTTCCCTATCTCTGCGGTGGCTTTCAAAAATGCACGTTCCGTAGAGCGGTTCCTTATACCCGAACATTTCAACATATTTTGCGTACCAAACTTGTCCGAGCTTTTTAAGGTCCTCCACCATGTCTTTTTGGAGTTCTTCTTCCGTCATAGACCAAACACCTCCCAGAATCGACGCTTCAACGGCTCTTATAGTATCCCGCGAAGCGCCGGGATTGTCAAGTGGGAAATTGCCTCCGGGCCCTGCACCGAAGAGCAGGGAAGAGCATATCCTGAAAAGAGAGCGCCCGGAGGCTTTTCATGCTCCGGGCGGCGGAATGCGAATGGAGGGATGAGGATTGCTTCTCTTGAAACGCGGAAGCAGGGGGTCTGAGACGGCGCTGCTGCAGCTTGGCCTTTTGCGCGCAGGGGATCTCCGGGGCGGGATCGACGGGATCTTCGGGCCGGTCACCGAGTCGGCGCTCCGGAGT
>CACYBP010000138.1 GCA_902772625.1 Oscillospiraceae bacterium | reverse complement strand
TCCAACGCCCTGTCAAAGCCCCTCAAAGGGTATAAAGTCATCGCGGCGCCTTCCGCGGCGGGGCTTTTCCCGAAGGCGCGGGAGGCGATCCTCGCCTACGTCCGGGAGGGCGGGAAATTCTATTTCAGCGGCGCGGGCGAGCCCCTGCTCCTGAAAGAATTCTTCGGGGCGGAGTGCCTGGGCTTTACCCGGGAGAACCGCACCTACGCCGCGCCGGAGGCGGGGTATGAAAAATACTTCTCTGAATTCACCCGGGATTATCCCATGCCCGCCGACGTGAAGCAGATGAAGATCAGCTTCTCCCGGGGCGAAGTGATGGCAAGGCTGGTTCTTCCCTATACGTCCCGGGACGAGGACCGGTTCGCCTCGATCCATTCCGACCCGCCGGGGATCGTCACAGACTTGCCCTCGGTGCTCCGCGCTTCTTACGGAAAAGGCGAGGTCATCTGGTCGGCGTCGCCGCTCGAGGCCTTCGATTCCTGGCAGTACGAGGATATTTTCACCGGCTTCCTCGCCCTTCTGGGAGGGGGAGAGTATACGCTTGCCACAGACGCGCACGAGGGCGTGGAGCTGGTCCTCTTCCGGGAGAAGGACGGCTTTTTGCTCAGCGCGGTGGACCTCCTTTCGGAACGGGAGGACGTGAACGGCGGAGCCTTCACGGTATCCCTGAAAACCGGAAGACCCATGACCGCCCGGGTCTATCCCACCGGGGAAGAGCTTCCCACGGATTTCCGGGACGGCGTCACCGCCTTCCACGTCCCGGGCCTGTCACAGTTCCTGATGCTGGAGATTTCCTGAAGAAGGAAAGGGCGGACGGGGAAAAATTCGTCACATACTCAGATTATAATAGAATATTGTCTCAAAGATTTGTCAAACATGCTTGAAATCGCGCTTTTCCTGTGGTAGAATAAGATCAGAGATCCAATACGCTGCGGGAAGAGGGTGAGCTCATGTACGGGATCGGGGATCGGATCGTGCATCCGCTCCACGGAGCGGGAGTGATCCGGGACGTGGTGACACGGCGCGTGGACGGGGTAAAGAAGGATTATTATCTTCTGACGCTTCCCCTGACCGACCTGGACGTAATGGTCCCGGTGGAATCGGGCGACCGGGTGGGGCTGCGCCCCGTGATGGACCGGGAAGAGGCCGAAAGGATCCTTTTGCTCTTCCGCGAGCCCGAGGGCGTCTTCAGCGCCAACTGGAACGCCCGTTACCGCGAGAATCTGGCCCATATCAAGACCGGAAAGCCGGAGGAGGTCGCGGAGGTGATCCGCGTTCTGACCCGGTGCGAGGTGGAAAAGGGCCTTTCCGGGGGAGAACGCAAGATGCTCCACACCGCGAAGGTCATCCTGATCTCGGAGCTTTCGATGGCTCTGGGGGAAAGCTACGGCGATCTCGACCGGAGGATTCTCTACATGATGCTCAAGGCGGAAAAGCCGGATCGGTGAGACGAAGGAGAATCGCATGGATCTTGGCGTCATATTGGTGGCAGCCGGCTCGTCGCGACGCGCCGGCTGCGATAAGCTTTACGAGGACCTGGGGGGAGGAGAAAACGCTCTGGAGCGTTCTTTCCGGGCGTTTGCGCTTCTTCCCGGCGTGAAGGAGATCGTGGTGGTCTCCAGGGAAGACAAGCTTGGGGAAAACCGCGCGCTTCTTGAAAGGATCGAAAGCGGCGCGGCTTTGAAGATCGTCCAGGGCGGGGAAAGCCGCACCGCCTCGGTCAGAAACGGCCTTCGGGCGCTGGATCCCGGGATCGAGCTCTGCGCGGTACATGACGCGGCGCGGCCTTTCGTGTCCGGAAAGCTGATCCTTGAGACCTGGAAGGCGGCGGAGGAGACCGGCGCGGCCTGTCCGGTGCTCCCCCTGAAGGACACGGTGCTGCACGCGGCCGGCGGGATGCTGGACGGCCGGCTTCGCCGGGAGGAGCATTTCGCGGTACAGACGCCGCAGATCTTCCGTCAGGATGCGTTCCGCCGGGCTTACGAGGCCTTCGGGGAGGATCAGACCGACGACTGCTCGGTGTGGATCGCCTCGGGGGGAAAGGTGACCTCTGTGCCCGGGGAGGAAAGCAACCGGAAGCTCACCACACCCGCGGATTTTGAAAGGAGAAAAGCCCCTATGGATCTTCGCATCGGACACGGATACGACGCGCACCGCTTCAAGGAGGGACGGGATATGTTCCTCTGCGGGGTGAAGCTGCCGGTCCCCTACGGTCTGGACGGCGTTTCGGACGCCGACGCGCCGTTACACGCCCTGATGGATGCGCTCTTCGGCGCGGCGGGATTAAGGGACATCGGCTGGCACTTCCCGCCGAAGGATCCCGCGTATCTGGGCATCTCCAGCATGGAGCTTCTCCGAAGGACGCTTCAGATCCTGAAGGAGAAGGGGGCGGAGCCGCTTTCGGCCGACGTCACCATCGTGGCCGAAAAGCCGCGGCTTTCGGCCTATATCGACGACATGCGCGCTCTTCTTTCCCAAACGCTCGGATGCCCGGTGAACGTGAAGGCCACCACCGAGGAGAAGATGGGCTTCACCGGACGGGAAGAGGGACTTTCCGCCCACGCGGTGGTGCTTCTGAAGATGGAGGAAACGAAATGAAGGTCTATCCCCTGAAGACCGTGCCCACCGCGGCGGTGCGCTCCTGGGGAGCGGGAAGGCTCCGCGCCCTTTATCAGAGGGGCGGGGAGGGCGAAAGGATCGGAGAAACGACCGAGCTTTCACCCGCTCTGCGCGTGGCGGAGGGCGAGTATCAGAACCTGACCGTCGGGCAGCTTGCCAGCCGCTTCGGCGAGGAGTTTACCGGCAGCGAGCAGAAGGGGATTTCCTACAGGATCCGGCTTCTGGACACCATGTGCCGCACCCCGACCTACGTCTATCCCGACGAGCGCGAGGCAAAGGGCATGCACGGCCATTACGAGCTGGCGGTGATCCTCCGGGCCGAGCCCAACGCCGGTCTCTACGCGGGCTTCCGGCGCGAGATCGGACGGGAGGAGTTTCTGGAGCTTGCGGCTGAAGGAAAGCTCCACCGGCAGATGCATTTTCTTCCGGCGGTGCCGGGGGACGTGTTTTTTCTGCCGGGCGGTCTCCCCGTGGCCGTCGGCGGCGGCATCACGCTGATGGCGGTATCCGGCGGATCTGAGGAGCGCTTCACCGTCGAGGGAAACGAGGCGGGGAAAAACTACGGCTACGTCCAGAAGGATCTGCGCGCCATGAAATTCGTCGGGAAATCCGAGACCTTTCCCTGGGGAAAAGAGCGCAGGGCGGTCTACGGTCCGCTCTCGGCCGAGGAAGTGACCCTTTCGGGACGCGTGGAAAAGCCCACGGAGCAAAGGCTCGTCTCGCTGTTCGTCTCGCGCGGCGAAGGGATCCTGGAGACGGGAGGGGAGTCCGCTCCCTTCCGGCCGGGAGACTCTTTCCTGATCCCTGCGGAGGCCGAAAGCTTCCGGGCGGAGGGAAACGCAGCGCTGTTTCTGTTCCGGTAGGGGCGCGTTTCGCCGAATGCGAAAATCGTGAACTCCCTGCATGAAATCAACACAAAGAACGCCTTCGGTGGAAAAACCGAGGGCGTTTTTTATGAAAAAAGCAGTGAAGAAGACGTTCTCACGGCGCGTGATGAAAAAAGAGAAAAAAGCGCCTACCATT
>CACYBP010000137.1 GCA_902772625.1 Oscillospiraceae bacterium | reverse complement strand
CCCGCGTCGGCGCCGGCAAGGTTTTTCCCGCGCCGCAAAAAGCAAATAACGGTCCCGGAAGCCTGTCTTGGCGAAAAGACGGCTTCCGGGACCTGCTGCGCCCGTACCGGAACGGTCGGTAAAGCGGCGCCGCTTCAGGGCTTTTCTCCGGGGGAGGCTTCGGACGAAAGCCGTCCCGACTCCAGAAGCTCCCGCCGGAAGGCCTCCGGGTTTTTGAGATCGTAGTCCTGATGGACTTCCTCGGCTTCATAGAAGGAACGGAAGGGCTCCAGCGCCACGGCGGGGGTTTTCCCGCTCTCCTTTTCCAGGGCGGAGAGCGCCTTTTCGGCATAGATCCGCTCCTCCTCCCGGGTGTAGTAGACCGCGAGCGTATAGGAGCGTCCGCGGTCGATATACTGCCCGCCCCCGTCGAAGGGGTCCACCGCGTCCAGAAAGAGATCGAACAGGGTTTCCCACCCGATCACGCTTTCGTCGTAGGTCACCTTCACCGTCTCCCGGTGCCCGGTCCTCTGCCTTTTCACGTCCTCGTAAAGGGGGTTTTCCTCGCTTCCGCCGGAATAACCGCTGACCGTGCCGAGGATCCCCGGCACCCCCCGGAAGGCCGGGGTGAGGCACCAGAAGCATCCCCCCGCAAAATAGGCGTTTTTCATGCCTTTTCCTCCTTTTCGTCGAAGCTTTCCAGAAAACCGGCCAGCTCCCCGGGGTCCTCCGGCCCGTGGGGGTGGTGGTCGCAGCCCTTTTTCAGAAGGAAGAAAAAGGGGATATCGGTCTTTTCGTAGGCCTTTTGGAGCCAGATCCCGTTTTCGGCAAAGGGCACCGTGCGGTCGCTGTCCCCGGCCACCAGAGCCAGGGGGATCCGGTTCCGGATCAGATCCCCGATCCGGTCCATGGGCATGTCCCGGAAGGAGATCAGCCCGGAAAGCGTGACGCCGTGGGCGTCCAGAAATTCCTTCACCCCGCCGGGAAGCTCCTCGCCCACCCCGGCACCCAGAGGACAGCTCACGTAATTCATCACCGGCGCGTCCAGATACAGCACGGACACGAGCTCCGGGAAATCAGAAGCGAATTTCACCGCGATCTGCCCGCCGCAGCTCATCCCCACCGGGATCGCCCGGGAGGGAAGGCCGTATTTCTCCGCGGCGAAGCGGAAGAAGCGGGCTTTCCGCGCGATCTCCTCGCGTCTTGCCCACCGGTCGTCGTTTTTGTGGAAAAGCAGGGCGTGCCCTCTCCGGAGAAGCTCCTCCTCCGCGGCGGGAAAGGCGTTCCAGTATTCGCATTTCAGGGCGGGACAGGCGCCCGCCTTTTTCTTCTTCGGAAAAACGATCACCGCCGGGCGGTCCTCAAAGAGGAACTCTTCCCGCTCGTATCCGTCAAATCCGGGAAACAATATGATCCGCTCCTTTCGGTTCCGGGATGTCTATATACTACCACACCTTCCCGCTTTTTGCAAAGGGAACCGGGGCGGCCTTCCCGCGCGATAGTCTTTGACAAGCGCGCCGCGATCTTATATAATAGAACCAGCGGGGGATCCCCGCACGAATCAAGGAGGGATGCGCATTGACGCCGGTTTTATATATCGTCGTTCCCTGTTACAACGAGGAGAAGGTGCTTCCCCTGACTTCTCCGATGTTTCTCAAAAAGCTTCTGGATCTCGCGTCGGCCGGGAAGATCTCCCGGGACAGCCGGATCTTATTCGTCAACGACGGAAGCAAGGACGGCACCTGGAAGCTGATCTCGTCGCTTTCGGATTTGAACCCGCATTTCGCCGGCATTTCGCTCAGCCGGAACCGCGGGCATCAGAACGCGCTTCTCGCGGGACTGATGTACGCGAAGGACCGGGCCGACGTCACCATCTCCATCGACTGCGACGGGCAGGACGATATCAACGCCATGGATCAGATGATCGACGCCTATCTGGACGGGGCCGATATCGTCTACGGCGTGCGCAGCGACCGGAAGACCGATACGTTTTTCAAGCGCACCACCGCCCAGGGCTTTTACAAATTCCTCAATCTGATGGGGGCCGAGGTGGTCTACAACCACGCGGACTACCGGCTGATGTCGGCGCGCGCCCTGCGGGAATTCGCGCAATTCAAAGAGGTCAACATCTTCTTGCGCGGTATGGTGCCCCTGGTGGGGTTCAAAAGCACCTCGGTCTACTACGAGCGGCACGAGCGCCTCGCGGGCAAGAGCCATTACCCCCTGAAAAAGATGCTGGCCCTGGCCTTCAACGGCATCACCAGCCTTTCCATCAAGCCCATCCGCATCATCACCGGCTTCGGCTTTCTGGTGGCCGCCATCAGCCTGGTCGGCATCGTCTGGTCGGTGATCATGGGGATCCTGCAGTCGCCCACCGGCGGCTGGGCCTCCACCGTCAGCATCATGTGCTTCCTCGGCGGGATCCAGCTTTTAAGCCTCGGGGTCATCGGCGAATACGTCGGAAAGATCTATCTGGAGACCAAGGCGCGCCCGCGCTTTATCATCAGCGAGACCACCGGTGAAAAACCCGCCTCCGGCGAAAGTACCGGAGAGTCCTCCGGGTCCGCCCCGGAGGAGAAGGGCGAATAAAGAGAAGAGAGCCCTCCGCCCGCGGGCGGAGAGCCGTCGACAAGAAAAGCATACCGGCTGAAAAGGCGGGCGGACGACTGCCTTCGGCCGGTATTTTCACCCGGAGACTCCCGGAAAAGATCCCCGCCGGAGGGAAAAAACAAGGAGAGAGGAAACGTGAGAAAACTGGAGCATGAGGAGATCAGGGCCCTGTCCGCGGGGGCGCTGACCTTTGAGAAGGAAGAGGGCGGCCTCGCTTTTTATAAAGGCACGGAAGAGCAGACCGCGGCGATCCTCCGTGATCATCCGGCGCTGCTCCCGGCGGCGAAGGCCGCCACCGGCGTCCGTCTGGATTTTGAGACCGACGCCGAAGAGCTCGCCTTCACCTTCGCTTCCGGCTCCCGGCTGGAGCTTCTTCTGGACGGGATCCTGGTGAAAACCTGGCACGGCGCGCCGCGGGAGAGGACCGGGATCGCTCTTTCGGCCCTCGCGCCTCTGAAGATGGATGGCGGTCTGCACCGGGTGACCATGATCTTCGGAAGCCACGGGGAAAGAACCGTGCTTTCCTCTCTGGAGATCGGGGAAGGAGCGCGGCTGGAAAGACACCGGTACGAAAGAAAGCTCCTTTTCATCGGCGATTCCATCACCCAGGGCTGGCATTCCCGGTTCGATTCGCTCTCCTGGGCCTGGCGGACGAGCCTGTATTTCAACGCCGACAGCGTGATCCAGGGCATCGGCGGCGACCGTTTCCGCCCGGGGGCGATCCTCCCGCTGCCCTTCCGCCCCGACGCGGTCTTTCTCGCCCTCGGCACCAACGATTTCACCTCTTTTGACGACCGGGAGGAATTCCTCGGCCGGGTCCGGGGGGTCCTGGAAAGGCTCGGGGAGATCTACGGAGAGAAACGGGTCTTCATCCTCACCCCGCCGCCCCGGTTCGACGGGGAAAGCCGCCCCGCCGGGGATCACGCCCTTTTCCGGGGCCTGATCGCCGAAGAGACCCTGAAGAGGGGCTTTTTCCCGGTGGACGGAGGGGCGCTCCTGCCCCGGGACGAAAGCTTCTTCGCCGACGCGGTCCATCCCAACGACGACGGCTTCTCGCTTTACGCGGAAAATCTGTGGAGGATCCTCGGAAAGAGCCGGAGGCTTTCGCTCTGAGTGGGCGCCGGGAAGCGAAAGGAGGGGAAACGTGGATTTTCTCTTTCATCTGATGGAAAAAACGGCGATCCCGATGGAAACGCCCCCGCCTTACGGGGCCTTTCATCTGACCTTTCTGATCCTCGGCTTCCTCGCGGCGGGGCTCGCGGCCTGGCGGCTCCGGAGGCTGGGGAAAAAGGGGAGCCGGATCCTGCTTTTTTCCTCGGGGCTTTTTCTTTTCCTGATCGAGATCTGGAAGCAGCTCTTCTTCACCTTCTATATCGGCAGAGGGGAGTACCAGTGGTACGTTTTCCCCTTCCATATGTGCAGCGTGCCCATGTATCTTCTCCTGGCCGCGCCTTTCCTGAAGGAGGGAAGGCTTCGGGGAAGCCTTCTGCATTTCATGATGATCTATAACCTCCTGGGCGGAACGGCGGCCTATCTGGCGCCGTCGGAAATGCTGACCCCGTGGCTTTTTCTCACGGTGCACTCTTTTCTGTGGCATCTCACGCTGGTGTTCGTGGGGCTGTGGCTCGGCCTTTCGGATCTCACCGAAAAGCGGATGCGGGATTTCGGGGACGCCACGGCGGCGCTCCTTCTCTTCACCGCGGCGGCCTTCCTGCTGAATCTCATCTTCCGGCGCGCCTCGGGCGGCGATCTCAACATGTTTTTCGTCGGGCCGAACCCCTCGCCCCTCATCGTCTTCCGGGATATCGCCCGGGCATGGGGCTGGGCGGCCGGGACGGCGGTCTATCTCCTTTCGGTGCTTCTCGGAGGATTTTTGATCTTCCTCCCCTTTTTCTTCGCCGCGGAGCGAAAGCGCCGGAGAACCGGACGGGAATAAAGTCCGCGCGGAAACAAAGCCTTGCTTCCGCGCGGTTTTCCTGTTTATAAAAGCCCCGCCCGGCGGCGGATGGTGAGAAGCACGCGCTTTTTGTTTCGCGTCCATTCGGGGGCGAGGAGGAGCTTGCCCGGCGCGTCCCCGGTCATGCGGTGGATCACGGTGTCCTGAGGGAGGATCGAAAAGCTCTCGGCCACCAGATCGGCGTATTCCTCCATGGAAAGAAGCGGCCAGGGCTCCTTTTCGTAGGCGTCGCCCATCCGGGTGCCCCGGAGAAGATACAGCATCTGAAGCTTCACCCCGTCGGGCGGCGGATCCAGAGAGGCGAGATACCGGACGGTGTCCAGCATCATTTCCCGCGTTTCGCCGGGAAGACCGAAGATCACGTGGACGATCACGGTGATCCCGGCTTTTTTCAGGCGGGAATACCCCTCCTCAAAGGCCGAAAGCGGGTACCCGCGCTGAAAGGCCCGGGCGGTGGAATCGTGGACGGTCTGCAGACCGAGCTCTATCCACAGGGGCTTTTTCTCGGCGAGGGAGACCAGCATCTCCATCACCTCCGGGCCGAGGCAGTCCGGCCGGGTCCCGAGCGCGAGGATCGCGATCTCCTCCCGGCTGATCGCGTCTTCGTAAAGAGCGCGAAGAGCCGGAAGGTCGCCGTAGGTGTTGGTGAAGGATTGAAAATAGGCGATGTAACGGCGGGCGCCGGTCTTGGACCGGATCAGGGCCTTTGCGTGCTCCAACTGCCCGTCCAGAGGGAGGAAAGGCGCGGCGAAGTCCCCCGAGCCGCCCTCGGAGCAAAAGGCGCATCCGCCCCATCCCGCCTTCCCGTCCCGGTTCGGACAGGTCGAACCGGAGGAGAGCGAAAGCTTATAGATCTTCTCTCCGTAGGTTTCTTTCAGATAATCGGATAAAAACCGCATGCTCCTCCTTTCTTCCGCGCCGCGTCCGCGGGAAATTCAGCTTTTGCGCTTTTCCGGGAAAAGGCAGTCAAGCATGGCCTTTTTCAATGCGTCCCCGTCCCGGATCTCCAGGGTGAAAAACCCGCCCGCGGGATCCTCCTCGAAGAAGGTCTGCCCCGGAAGGCGATCCGCGTCCACCCGGGCGCGGCAGGGAATGAAATCGTAAAGCTCCGGGCGGAGGAGCGCCATGACGGCGTGGGAATCGTACACGGCCACGTACCCTTCTCCCGCGGCCTCGTCGTGATACCCCCGGAAGACGTCTCTGAGCATCTCTCCGAAGGCGCACCCCTCGCCCGCCCGGAGAAGCCCGTCCACGGAAAGCTTTGCCTCCCGCCCGAGGTGCATGGGCGCGAACACGAGCTTCAGCCCGCGGGAAACCACCGTCCGGAGGGCGTCGGGGTCGCACCAGGCGTTGAATTCGGCGAAGGGAGTCATATTGCCCGTGCCGTCCCGGGAACCGATCATGGCGTAAACCGCGCCGATCTTCGGGATAAGACCGGAATAGCGCGTGACGAGACTTGCGAGATCGGTCATGGGGCCGAGGGTGACGAAGGTGACCGGCCTTTCGCTTTCCCGGAGGACGCGGGCCATGGCGTCGACGCCGTTTTCCTCTGAAAAGGAAAAGCCGTGCTCCGGCAGAACGAAGCCCCCGATCCCGCTTTTCCCGTGCACCGACGAGGCGTCGGCCGCGGCGGGGCCGGGAAGACCCTTCGCCACGGGGATATCGCCGCCGAAGGTCTTCGTGATGAATAAGGCGTTGGCGCCCGTCTTTTCCAGCGAGACGTTCCCCGCCGCGGCCACCACCAGCCGCAGATCGAGCTCCGGCTTGTGAAAGGCCGTTTTCAGGGCGAGGAGATCGTCCACCCCGGGATCGGTGTCGATGATCAGGGGGATCCCCCTCCGGTTTTTCAGCACAGTCCCGCCTCCCTCTTTTTTCTTTATCATAACAGATGCGGCGCCGCTCTGTCAAACCGCGCCCCGGAAAAAAGACGGGTTGAAGTGAGGCGGCGCGTGTGATAGAATAGAGACAGAAGAATTCCAAAAAACCCGGATCATCCGGGAAAAAGGAGAGAGACAGTATGCACATATCCCGCAAAACGCCAGAACCGGAGCTGCGGAGCGTAAGCTTCGTTTCGCCCCGTATCCTTGCCCTGACGGTCAAGGAGGGATGGATCGAGGGCGGCATCCAGATCCCTTACGTTCCCGAAGAGGGCGAAACGCTGGAAAAGGATACCCGCGTCCCGTATCTCGTCTGGATCGTGAAGAACGGCGAACGCGTCGGGATCAAGGTCGAGGATCCCCGCTTCGGCGCGAAGCGCTTCCCTCTGGAGGAGGTCAAGGGCGACAAGCTCGATCTTGAGACCGCCGACGCCCCCGAAAGCTATCGCGTGAACGGGGCTTCTCCCGAAAAGGTCTTCCGCAAATCCAAACCCGACGATTACGCCGACCGGCGCGATTCGCTCTTCGGCGACCCCCTGGTGCATCTCACCGATCCGGACGAATATATCGATTCGCACCGGAGAGAGACCTGCCTCCACGTGATCTACCTCGTCCTGAAGGAGGGGATCGCCCCCGGGGAAAAGGTCAGCCTCTCTTTCCCGAAGGGCCTTTT
>CACYBP010000136.1 GCA_902772625.1 Oscillospiraceae bacterium | reverse complement strand
TCCTGTTTCCATTGCTCATCGTACGGAAGGACGACGACACGCTTCGTGATCATTATATCACACACCTTCAGATTTTGATTTGATGAGTCGATTATACCGCCTCTGTCCGGCATGATCCATTCCAACCAAACGGGCAAAGGTTACGCTCAAAAAACCCGCGGGAGGCGCTTTCAAAGCGCCTCCCTCTTTTTCTTGTAAAGCGTCCGGGTATCCGTGTCACTTGATATACTCGAATTCCAGATCGTAGAGGATGACGGTGTCGCCCTCTTTGACGCCGTCGGCTTCCAGACGGTCGAAGACGCCGATACCCCTGAGGATCTTCTGCATGTGGGAAAGCGATTCGTAGTCCGAGAAGTTGGTGGATTCCACCAGGTGGGAAAGGCCGGGGCCCTCCACCACGAAATCGCCCCGGTCGTTCCGGGTGACGGTGAAGCCCTCCCGGGAAAGGCCGGTGGGGAGCTCGGCGGGGATGTCCTCCGGCTCGTACACCGTGACCGGGGGAAGGGTGGAAAGGGTGTTCCACACCTCGTTCACAAGCTCCCGGACGCCATCGCCGGTGGCGGCGCTGATCTTCACGAGGGGGAATCCCGCCTCGCGCGCGGCGGCCGAAAGAGACTCCCAGTGAGAATCGTCCACGTCGGCCTTGTTGGCCACCACGATCTGGGGACGGGAGGAGAGGGTGGAATAGCGCGAAAGCTCGGTCTGGATCTTGTGAAAATCGTCGACGGGATCGCGCCCCTCGGAACCGGAAAGATCCACCAGATGCAGAAGCAGACGGCAGCGGTCGATGTGGCGGAGAAATTCAAAGCCCAGCCCCGCGCCTTCGCTGGCTCCCTCGATGATGCCGGGGATGTCGGCCACCACGAAGCTTGCGCCTTCGCCCACGTAGACCACGCCGAGATTGGGGGTCAGGGTGGTGAAATGGTAATTCGCGATCTTGGGCCGGGCGGCCGAGATCACCGAGAGCAGGGTGGATTTCCCCACGTTCGGAAAGCCCACGAGACCCACGTCGGCCAGAAGCTTCAATTCCAGCCGGATATCGAATTCCTCGCCGGGCAGCCCCGCCTTGGCAAAGCGCGGGGTCTGGCGGGTGGGGGTGGCGAAATGCTGGTTGCCCCAGCCGCCTTTGCCTCCCCGGGCGGCGACGAAGGGCTCGTCGTCCGAAAGGTCCTTGATCAGATAGCCGTTTTCATCCGACCGGATCAGGGTCCCCCGGGGCACGCGGATGATGAGATCTTCGCCCTTTTTCCCGGCGCAGCGCTTGCCCGCGCCATCCTCGCCGTTCGCGGCGGCGTATTTTTTCTTATAGCGGAAATCCATCAGGGTGGAAAGGTTGTCGTCGGCCACGAAGATCACGCTGCCGCCCCGCCCGCCGTCGCCGCCGTCCGGGCCGCCGGAGGCGACGTATTTTTCCCGGTGGAAGGCCACGGCGCCGTTGCCGCCTTTCCCCGCCTTGATATGGATCCGGGCGGAGTCGATAAACATAATTGACCTCGTTTCTCAGATAGAAAAACGGGACGGGAAAGGACCCGTCCCGTGTTCTTTTGGCTTTTCGCAGAGAGCAGATTTACGCCTCGTAAACCGAGACCTGCTTGCGATCCTTGTCCTTGCGCTCAAAGTGGACCTTGCCGGAAGTGAGGGCAAAGAGAGTATCGTCGCTTCCGATACCGACGTTGAGGCCGGGATGGATCTTGGTGCCTCTCTGTCTGACAAGAATGTTGCCGGCCTTCACGAACTGACCGTCGGCGCGCTTGACGCCCAGACGCTTGGATTCGCTGTCGCGGCCGTTCTTGGTGGAGCCGACGCCCTTTTTATGAGCAAAGAACTGTAAACCGATTTTCAGCATGTCGTTTCCTCCTCTGTTGAATCGTGTTCCCGAAGGGTGAGGTACTTCGGGTTTTCGCGGGAAAGCTCCCGGAGATAGATACGGAGAGCTTCCAGAGCTTTTCGCGCTCCCTCCGGCGCGTGATCCGGAAGGAAAAGGGAGATCGCAGCGGTCTTTTCATCGATTTCGACCCAGGCGCGCGCCCTCAGCACGTCGTTGACGTGGGCTTCGGTCAGCCGCACCGCGCTGGTTACCGCCGCACACACCAGATCTTCTCCCGCGGGAGCCGATCCGCTGTGTCCCGAGATCCGGAAGCCTTCGGGAGGCCTTCCTCCGAAAAACTCCGCACGGATCATAAGAGCTTACCGGGCGATCGAGACGATCTCGATTTTCGCGTAGGGCTGACGATGGCCCTGACGTCTGCGGTAGTTCTTCTTCGCCTTGAACTTGAAGACCATGATCTTCTTGGACTTGCCTTCCTTCACGACCTTGGCCGTGACCTTCGCGCCCTCCACGTAGGGAGTGCCGATGGCGGAGGAAGCGTCGTCGCCGATGCAGAGGACCTTGTCAAAGACGACCTCTTCGCCGGCGGCCTTGTCCAGCTTTTCCAGGAAGAGAGTCTCTCCCTCGGAAGCCTTGTACTGCTTGCCGCATGCTTCAAAGATAGCGTACACTGTTTTTTTCACCTCGTTCGTATTTTGAGTCACGCTGGTACGGGCGGAACGCCGGAACGCTCTCTTGCTCAAACCAAATTGGCCGGCACCACGCGGTATTTCCTATTATAGCAAGCCCTGACCGGGAAGTCAAGAGAAATTTTCCCGCTTTTTCGCCAAGGATGGCGGCAAAAGACCCGGGAAAAGAGGGAAATCTTTACGAAAGCGCCTTCTCCACCGCGCGCATCACCGCAAGCTTCCCGCTCTCGTAGGTGAGGCCGCCCTGCATATAGAGCAGATACGGCTCCCGGAGCGGGGCGTCGGCCGAAAGCTCGATGCTCGAGCCCTGCACGAAGGCGCCGGCGGCCATGATGACCGGGTCGGCGTATCCCGGCATGGCCCAGGGCTCGCAGAGGGCGAAGCTGTCCACCGGGGAGGCGGCCTGGATCCCGCGGCAGAAGGCGATCAGGGGCTCGGGCTTTCCGAAGCGCACCGTTTCGATGATATCCGAGCGCATCTCGTCCCCGGCGGGGGAGGTCTCGAAGCCCGCCAGCGTCAGAAGGTTCGCGGCGAAGATCATGGTTTTCAGCGCCTCGCCCACCACGTGGGGAGCGAGGAAAAAGCCCTGGTAGTAAAGCCGCCAGCCCGCGGGGTTGGCCCCGGCCTCCCGGCCGATGCCCGGCACCGTGAGGGCGGAGGCGATCCTTTCCACCAGCTCTTTTTTCCCGGCCGCGTATCCGCCGCAGGGGGCGAGTCCGCCGCCGGGATTTTTGATCAGAGAGCCCGCGGCAACGTCGCAGGGAGCCTCCTCGCCGTCGTGAAAGTGGGACGGACGCGGTCCGTCGAATCCCTCCGGGAAGGAGCCGAAGGGCTCTCCGGCCTCGGTGAATTCGCCGTAGCAGTTGTCCACCGCCACGATCACGCCGGGCTTGGCGGCCTTGGCCGCGGCCGAGAGCAGGCGGATATCCTTCACCGAAAGGGTGATCCGGTCGCCGTAGCCCTTGCTCCTCTGGATATAGACCACGTCGGGGTCGAATTCCCGGACGCGCCGGAAGGCGATCTCCGGGAAGGCGGGATCGGGCGTCCCCCCGAAGGGGATCTCGTCGTATATAAGCCCCTCTTCCTTCAGGGCGGCGATCGCCTCGGAAAGGGTGTCGTAGGGGGCGCCGGTGAGCGAAAGCATCCGCCCTCCCTTTTTGGGAAGGATCCCCCGGAGCATCAGAAGGATGGCGTGGGTGCCGTTGATGATCTGGGGCCTGACCAGGGCGTCCTCGCACCCGAAGGCCTCGGCGTAGACCCGGTCCAGGGCGTCTCTCCCCAGATCGTCGTAGCCGTAGCCGGTGGAGGGGGAAAAGTGCGCAAGCCCCACCCGGCAGCGGGCGAAGGCGTCCAGCACCCGTTCGGTGTTGTATGCCGCGATCTTCCCGACCGCCGCAAAAAGCGGCGCCGCTTTTTCTTCGGCAAGGCGCGAGAGGGTTTGGATCTTTTCGGAAAAGGGCATGGCGGCGAAGCCTCCTTTTGTTTCTTGTGTTTCTGCCGGGAGACCGGATCTCCCGGACATGGGGACCGCCCTTCCCGCGAAAGGCGGGAAAGGCGGGAGATCGCTATGGGGAAAAACCGGTCAGCCTTTTTTCGCCTCTTCCAGGCCGAGGGCGAAGGCGCGGAGGTTGACGTCCACGAACTTCGGGGGCACCGTGGCGCGGATGACCGCCTCCCACTCCTCGGGCGTGCCGCCGATGATGGGGGAGGCCGCGCCGAGAAGCGCCACGTTGGCCGCGCGGCCGTTGCCGGCCTTTTCGGCGGCAGATTCGGCGTCGAAGGCAAGGACCTTCAGATCAAAGGCCGCAAGCCGCGAGGCGATATCGTCCGGGTAGGCGGCCGCGCCGGTGATCACCGGCATGGGCATGATCTCCTGGGTGGAATAGACCAGGGTGCCGCCCTTTTTGAGGGTGTGGGCGTACCGAAGAGCCTCCAGAGCCTCGAAGGAGATCACCAGGTCGGCCTCTCCGTCGGACACCATGGGGGAGGAGACGTTCTCGCCCGCGCGCACGTAGGTGACCACGCTTCCGCCGCGCTGGGACATGCCGTGGACCTCGGAAAGCTTGCAGTCGAGCCCCTGGGAAAGAAAGAGCGCGCCGAGGATCCGGCTGGCGAGCAGCGAGCCCTGCCCGCCGACGCCCACGATCAGGATATCTTTTTTCATCATGCGTTCCCTCCTTCGATGGCGCCGAAGGGGCAGAGCTTTTCGCAGAGCCCGCACCCGACGCACAGCGTCCGGTCGATCGACGCGCCGGTCTCCTTTGAGAAGAGCACCGCGGGACATCCGACCGACATGCATTTCCGGCATTTCCGGCACTTGTCCGGATCGACCGAGACCGGCGGCAGCCTCTTGACCCATTTGAGCAGGGCGCAGGGTCTTTTGACGATGATCACCGAGGGCTCCTTTGCCTGAAGCTCTTCGGTGAGGATCGCCTCGGTCTTTTCCAGATCGTAGGGATCCACGGTGGAGACCCGCCTGACGCCCACGGCGTGACAGAGCGCCTCGAGGTCCAGGGCGTGGGTGGGCTTGTTCTGCAGGGTCAGACCGGTGCAGGGGTTCTGCTGGTGGCCGGTCATGCCGGTGATGGAGTTGTCCAGGATCAGGACCGTGACGTTGGACTGGTTGTAGACCGCGTTGATAAGGCCGGTGATGCCCGAATGGACGAAGGTGGAGTCGCCGATCACCGCCACGGCTTTATCTTCCATCGAAGGATCGGCGGTGAGGAAGCCGTGCAGGCCGCTGACCGATTCGCCCATGTCGATGGTAGAATCCACCGAGGAAAGCGGCGCGGTCGCCCCCAGAGTATAGCAGCCGATGTCTCCCGATACCGTAAGCTTCATCTTGTGGAGTACGTAGAAGATCCCGCGGTGCGGACATCCGGGGCAGAGCACCGGAGGCCTTACCGGGATGGCGGCGGGAGCGGGGGCGGGGGAATCCTCGCCGAGGATCGCCTTCCGGATCATGGCGGGGGTGTATTCGCCGCAGAGGGAGAAGAGGCTCTTGCCCTCGCATTCGACGCCCGCGGCGTGACAGAAATCTTCGATAAAGGGATCGAGCTCCTCGATCACGTAGAGCTTTTCCACCTTGGCGGCAAAGGCGCGGATCTCCTCGGCCGAGAGAGGATAGACCATGCCGAGCTTCAGATAGGTCGCCCTGTCTCCGAGCGCCTCCTTCGCGTACTGGAAGGCGATGCCCGCGGCGATGACGCCGATCTTTTCGGAGCCGGGGATGATCTTGTTGAGGCCGGAGGACGCGGCCCAGGCCGCGAGCTTCTTCGTGCGCTCCTCCACGATCTTGTGGCGGGGACGGGCCATGGCGGGCATCATCACGTATTTCGCGACGTTTTTCTCATAGGGCTTTTTCGGGGGAAGCACGCGCTCCTCTTCCTCCACAAGGCTCTGGGAGTGGGCGACGCGGGTGCTGGTGCGCAGGAAGACCGGGGTATCGAATTTTTCGCTGATCTCGTAGGCCAGCTTCGCGTAATCCCGGCATTCGCCCGAGTCCGAAGGCTCCAGCATCGGGATCTTCGCGCCCTTCGCGTGGTTGCGGCTGTCCTGTTCGTTCTGGGAGGAATGCATGCCCTGATCGTCGGCCACCGCCACCACCATGCCGCCGTTGACGCCGGTGTAGGAGACCGAATAGAGAAGATCGGCCGCCACGTTCAGGCCCACGTGCTTCATGGCGCTGAAGGATCTCGCGCCGGCAAGGCTCGCGCCGAAGGCCGCTTCGCAGGCGACCTTTTCATTCGGCGCCCATTCGGCGTGGACGTCTTCGTGATTCGAGAAATACTCGGTGATCTCGGTGGAGGGAGTGCCGGGATAGCTGGAGGCGAAGGTAACGCCGGCCTCGTAAAGGCCGCGGGCCACCGCTTCGTTGCCCAGCATCAGTTTTTTCATAGTCAAGACCGTGCCTTTCATAGGGGCGGGGATCCCGCCCGGGGATGGTGGCGCCTTCTCCGCTCCGCAAAAAAACCGCCCCGGAAAAGATCCCGGGACGATGAGCTTTTCCATGCGGATCGGGGATCGCTTTTTCTGAGTATAGCACAAAGCGCGGGCGGTGTAAAGAGAAAAAAGTCCCTCCGGGAAGGAAAACGTCCGTCCCGGAGGGAAAACGGCGGATTTTACGCGCCTTTCTTTTCTCGGTAAGCCAGAAGCCAGTCCACCACCCGGCCGTAGGATTTCACGCCGTCGTCCTCGCCGTTCAGAACGAGGTAGGCGTTGTTGATGGAGTTGGAGACCTCGGCGGTCTTGCCCTCGTACTTTTCCCAGTGATCGTGATAAGCGTTGATATCGGCCTTGACGCGGGGAGAAAGCGAATCGATCACGCGGGTATAGGCTTCTTTGTCGGCGTTCCGGAGCTTGGGAAGGGCGTAGAGAAGACCCATATACGCCGCGGAGTAGCGGTAAAAGGGCACGTCGCTTTCCGAAAGGATAAAATAGGCGAAGGCGTTGGCCTCGTCCTCGGCGGTGACGCCCCAGCGGTGCATCAGCTCGTGCGCCATGGTGAAGGGGACCGAGATCGAAAGATCGTTCCGGTTGACGTTGCACTCTCCGGTGAAGGGGGAGAAGAAGCCGGTGATGTTGGTGTAGGACATGGATTCAGAGGCCAGAACGTATTTGGGCGGCGCCTGCTCGACGCCGGTGTAGGCCGAAACGATCCCCGCGATCTCCCGGGCGGTCTCGACGAAGGCCTTCTCATCGGGGGGCGAGACCGTGTAGGTCAGTTTCTCCGAAAGGGCGTTGGCCTCCTTCCCGAGCGAAAGGCAGAGGGTTTCCAGTTCGGAAACCGGCCGCTTTTTCACCGAGAGGCCCAGGGAATCGATGCGCGGCTCGGCGTAATAGAGCCCTCCGAAGAGCGTTTCGAAGACGATGAAGGCCGTCGAGGCGAAAAGGGCGAGCGAGGCGATCCAGGAAAGAAGCCTCCGGATCCGGCCTTCCCGCGTGATCAGGCGCACGAGAAGCCCGATCACCCCGATCACGACGCTCATGGCCAGGACGTAAAGCAGGACCTCCGCCGCCGAGAAATCCAGAAACGAGAAAAAGGAGGAAAGCGCGCCGAGCACCTGCCCCGCCAGGGGACGGAGCTTTCCGGCGGCGAAATCCGCCGGGCTTTTCCGGCAGGCCCACGCGATCAGCAGCGCACCCGCGGAAAGGAGCAGCGCAAGAAGAAATTTGGAGACGATATATTTCACCGTATGACGTTCAGAATGCATGTCGGATCCTTTCGGAAAACGTGATGGGCCGCGTCCGGCCGGGAAAAAGCAGGAAAGGGAGCTCGCCTTATTGTATCACGGAAGCGCTTTTTCTGCAAGCGGAAAGAAATGGACGCATAAACCGCGGAAAACCGGCCGAGACTACCGGAAAAACGCCCGGGAGGAAGCCGTGAAAGAAAAAACCTTCGAACAACAGACCGCCGCCTTTGAAAAAAGGGTCAACTACGGCGTCTCCTATGACGTCTTCCGCCGGGGGTTTCTCGCGGGCGGCAGGCGGTGCGCGCTCTACATGATCGACGGCAACACCGATCAGGACGAGATCGCGCTTCTCCTTTCGCGCCTGATGGCCTGCCCCGCGGGGGAAAACGGGAAAATGGCGGAAGCCCGGGAGATCGTGGACTCCTTCATGCCCTTCGGGGAGATCAAGCCCCTTCAAGACGGGAATCAGGCGGTGAAGACCTTTCTTTCCGGGGTGCCGGTGCTCCTGATGGAGGGGTGCGGCCCCCTGATGGTGGACGCCCGCAATATCCCCCAGCGCCGCACCACCGAGCCGGACAAGGAACGGACCCTGCGCGGCTCCCACGACGGCTTCGTGGAGATCCTTTCGGTCAACAGCTCGCTTCTCCGGAGAAGGATCCACAGCGAGGACCTGGTGATCGAGGATCTGAAGGCCGGAAGGACCTTTGAAAGCGACGTGCTTTTATGCTACATGCGGGGAAGGGCCGACGGAAGCTATCTGGAAAAGCTCCGGGAGAGGATCCGCTCGGCCTTGTCCGAGGGGCTGGTGATGAATCAGGAGTCGCTTTCGGAATACCTCGTGCCGCAGAAATTCTGGAACCCCTTTCCCCGGATCCGCCAGACCGAAAGGCCCGACATGGCGGCCGCGGCGATCCTGGAGGGACACGTGGTGGTAATGGCCGACAACGCCTCCACCGTGATGATCCTGCCCGCGCGGCTTGCGGATTTTCTCAAGGAGGCCAACGACTATTATTTTCCTCCCTTCGTCGGGACCTATTACCGGTGGATCCGCCTTCTGATGATGCTTACGGCGGTGTCCCTCACCCCGCTGGTGCTGCTTCTGAATCAGATCCGGGATTCGCTCCCGCCCGCGTGGGAATTCCTCCTGGTCAACGAAAAGGCCGAAATCCCTCTTTATTTCCAGTTCCTGGTCTACGAAGCCCTGACCGGGATGCTGCGCATGAGCGCCCTGAACACGCCCCACAACGTGGGCAACGTCATCTCCATCGTGGTGGGAGCCGTGGTGGGAGAATTCGCCGTGAGCGCGGGATGGGCCTCGGCGGAGGTGGTCTATCTCATGTCCTTCGTCTCGGTGACCGTGTACGCCCAGCAGAATCTGGAATTGGGCTACGCACTGAAATTCATCCGGCTCCTTTGGCTGACCGCCACGGCGCTTCTGGGAAGGGCGGGCTTTTTCCTCGTGCCGCCGGTGATTCTTTTCCTTCTCGCCCTGATGAGGACCGACGACGGAAAGCCGTATCTGGCCCCGCTCCTGCCCTTCCGCCCGGGGGAGCTTTCGCCGCTTTTCAAGCGGAGCCGGATCAAAAGATAAAAACCGCCGCCCGGGAAAGCTCCCGGGCGGCGGGACTTTGCGCACAGACGGCGTCAGCCGAGGAAGGCGCCGTTTTCGAGAAGGATACGGCGGATCTCGTCGGTATCGGCTTCGGAGACCGGCTTTCCGCTCCTGAAGGCGACGGCGGCGCCGACGCCCGCGGCCTCTCCGGTGGAGGCGCAGATGGGCATGATGCGGATCGAGGCCTGCGCCTCGTGGGTGGCGGAGATGCACCGGCCGCCCACCAGAAGATTGTCAAGCCCCAGGGGCACCAGGCTCCGGTAGGGGATGGTGTAGTAGGTCCCGGCGGGGAAGTAGTAATGGCTGGTGCCCGAGCCCTCGGGGTTATGGATGTCGATGTCGTAATTCCCGGCGGCGATGGCGTCGGGGAAGCGGGTGCAGGCCTTCAGCTCCTCTTCGGTCAGGACATGCTCGCCCAGGATCATCCGGCTTTCCCGCACGCCGATGGAGGGGGCGGAGAAGGCGATCTCGGAATTCTCAAAGCCGGGGATATTCTCCTTCATGAACCGGAAGAGCTCGAACATCTGCTCTCTTGCGTCGGATTCAGCCCGGGAGAGATCCAGAGGATCGGTGGGGTTGAGCTTCACCACCCGGGTGGAATTGAAATGCAGCACCCCGGGAACCAGATTGTCAAAGATCAGCACGTTTTCCCGGACGTTTTTGATCTTTCCCTCGGCGCGGAAACGGTTATAGAGGGGGTTGATCTCGCTTTTGTGCAGCCGGTAGGCCTCCTTGTCCACTCCCGCCACCCGGAAGCAGAGGGTCATGGGCTGGCAGAGGGAATCCTTTTCCCGCCCCAGCCGGAAGGGGCAGCCGGCAAGAAACGCGAGATCGGCGTCGCCAGTGGCGTCTATAAACTCCGCGGCCTCGATCTCAAAGGGGCCGGATTTGCCCTGGAAGGTCAGGGAGACCAGCCGCGCCCCCTCGCGCTTCACCCCGGTGAGAAGCGAGTGGAAAAGCACGTCTACCCCGGCCTCGCGCGTCATGCGGTCCAGAATCAGCTTCAGGTATTCCTCGTGAAAGACGTCGCCCCGGATGGCGCCCGCTTCCCGGAGGTTATTCACGATGGTCCTGAAGATCCCCCGGGTCAATTCGAGCCTTTCGCCCTCCGCGGTGGTGGAATAGGGCATGAAGGGATTCACCAGATTCCCCGCGGCCGCGCCGCCGAGAGCTCCGCCCGCGTCGCACAGGAGCACCGAAAGGCCTTCCCGCGCCGCGGCAATGGCGGCGCATACGCCGGCGAAGCCGCCGCCCGTGACCAACAGATCGTATTTCTTCATACGCTTTTTTTCCTCCTTGTCCGGCAGGGACGCGCCGGGATGGTCTTACGGAAAGAGTATACCACGTTTTCCCCCTTCTGTCACCCGGAAAAAGCGGCCGGGCGGGAGAAAAAAGAGGGCGTCCGGAAAGCCCTCTCCCTCCCGAAGGAGGGCGGGGGAGGGCCCCGGGCGGGAAAGGAGGCTCCCGGGGAGGGTTTCCGGCAAAAACTTCCGCCCGGAAAATGCGAAAAAACGCTTGTATTTCCTGCCGCTTTATATTATAATAAACAAAGCCCCGAGCAAAAGAATCATTCCCATCGAGAAAGAGTTAGGAGGAACAAACATGACTCTCACCGAAGAAGAAAAGCAGCAGAAATACGCTGAGCTTGCCGCTTACATCGATGAGCACAAAAACGAGAAGGGCCCCCTGATGCCCATCATGCAGAAGGCACAGGAGCTTTTCAGCTATCTGTCTCTTGAGACTCAGGTCTTCATCGCCGACCGCGTCGGATGCCCCGTGACCGACGTTTACGGCGTGGCGACCTTCTATTCGCAGTTCTCCCTGAAGCCGAAGGGCGATTACATCGTCAGCGTCTGCCTGGGCACCGCCTGCTACGTCAAGGGCTCCCAGGACGTTCTGAACGAGGTCAAGAAGGTCCTCGGCATCGAAGCCGGCGAAACCACCGACGACGGCAAATTCACCATCCAGGACACCCGCTGCCTCGGCTGCTGCGGTCTGGCTCCGGTCATGACCATCAACGACAAGGTGTACGGGAGACTGGTCCCCGCCGACGTGAAGGGCATCCTCGCCACTTACTGATCGGACGGCCCGAAAGAGAAAAAGACCATGAAGATATCCCGTGTCAAAGAACTTCTCGAAGCCGAGGTCCTGTGCTGCGAGGAGGATCTGGAAACCGAACTCTGCTCCGCCTGCGGCTGCGATATGATGAGCGACGTTCTGGCCTACGTGAAAAACCAGGCCGTGCTGCTCACCGGCCTTGTGAACCCCCAGGTGATCAAGACCGCCGAGATGATGGATATGCGCTGCATCGTGTTCGTGCGGAGCAAGCATCCCACCGAGGATATGCTGAGGCTGGCCGAGGAGACGGGACTGGTGCTTCTGGCGACGAAGTTCACCCTGTTCGAGGCCTGCGGAAGGCTTTACGTCAACGGACTGCGCGGCGAAGTTGGCTGAAAGGGGGAAAAGACGTGGCAGAAGCGATTACGTTCCACTATGACGTTGACGGAGAAAACTTCACCTCCGCCGGAAACGCATCGGTACAGGTGAAGCGGAAGCTTCGTCAGCTCGGATTCCCCCCGGAAATCATCAAGCGCGTCTCCATTGCCATGTACGAAGGCGAGATCAACATGGTCATCCACGCGAACGGCGGGATGGCGGACGTCACCGTGTCGCCTGAGGAAGTGAAGATCGTCCTCACCGATCACGGCCCCGGCATCGCCGACGTGTCGCTTGCCATGCGGGAAGGCTATTCCACCGCCCCGGACAACATCCGCTCTCTGGGATTCGGCGCGGGCATGGGGCTTCCCAACATGAAGCGGTACACCGACACCATGGAGATCGACACCGAAGTGGGCAGAGGCACGACCATCACCATGACCGTGAAGGTCGCCTGACGGGTGACGATATGGCCAACGAATACAGACATTCGGTCCTTCTGGATCCCGACAAGTGCAAGGGCTGCACCCACTGCCTGAAACGGTGCCCCGTGGAGGCCATCCGCATCCGCGACGGCAAGGCGCACATCAACTCGAACCGCTGCATCGACTGCGGCGTGTGCATCGACGTGTGCCCCCACAAGGCGAAAAGGGCGTCCAGCGACAAGCTGGAGGACATCAAAAAATTCAAGTACACGGTGGCGCTTCCCGCCCCGTCGCTTTACGGCCAGTTCGACAATCTCGACGACATCGATTACATCCTGCAGGGCCTTCTGGACCTGGGATTCGACGATATCTACGAGGTGTCGCGCGCGGCCGAGGTGGTCAGCGGCTTCACCCGCCTCTACCTCAACCGCAAGGACATCGAAAAGCCGGTGATCAGCTCGGCCTGCCCGGTGATCGTCCGCCTGATCTCCCTGCGGTATCCCTACTTATGCGAAAACATCCTGCCGATCCAGCCGCCGATCGACCTGGCGGCGGCCAGAGCGCGGGAACGCGCCCTGGAGAAAAACCCCGGGCTAAAACCCGAGGAGGTCGGCGTGGTGTTCATCTCTCCCTGCCCGGCCAAGGTGAGCTACATCAAGAACGGTCTGGGCGGGAAGAAATCGGACATCGATCTAGTGCTTTCCATGAGCGACGTGTATTTCGAGCTGATCGGCGTGATGAAAAAGCAGCTTACCCCCGAACCTCTTTCCCGCACCGGCATGATCGGCGTCAGCTGGGCGTCGGCGGGAGGGGAGGCCAGCGCTATTTTCAACGACAAGTATCTGGCGGCCGACGGCATCGAAAACGTGATCCGCGTCCTGGAACAGATCGACAACGGCAATTTCCCCTATCTGGAATTCATCGAGCTGAACGCCTGCAACGGCGGGTGCGTCGGCGGGATGATGGCGGTGGAGAATCCCTACATCGCCAAGGCCCGGCTCCAGACCCTGAAACGGTATCTGCCGGTTTCGGAAAACTGGGACTTCCGGGACGAAAAGGGAAATTCCGAGATCCCCGAGAAATATCTTTCCGACCCGGTGAAGTACGCGCCGGTGTCGGCTCTCTCCAGCAACATGACCGAGGCCATGGAAAAAATGGCCCGGATCCAGGAGATCCACAAAATGCTTCCCGATATCGACTGCGGCTTCTGCGGGTCCCCCACCTGCTACTGCTTCGCGGAGGACGTGGTGAAGGG
>CACYBP010000135.1 GCA_902772625.1 Oscillospiraceae bacterium | reverse complement strand
TTTTATTTGCGTACCGGCCGGATCCGGGATAAAGGAAAGGTCCGGCGCTTTTCTTGTAAAGCGGAAATAACTATGCGTTGAGTTGACTTGCCTTTTTGCATAGTGTAAAACGCTATGCAGAATAAATATCCAAAGATGCGGAATATACGGGGGGATATGTGGTTTTCCGGAGGGCACGAAACGCGGGAAGAGAGGCTCCGCGCGCGCTTTGCTTTGCCGGGAAAAAACTGTCAAAAAAGCGCAAAGCGGCTTGCCAAGCGGGATTGCTCCATGTGGAAAACCTTGTGGATAATGTGGATAACTAAGCGTATAGCCCTCCGGGGCGGGTATACCGCACCGTTTTACGCGCCGATCAGGTCTTGCTTTTTCCGAAGATTCCCGCAAAGAGCGAAAGGAGGATCGCCGCGGAAAGGCCCGGGCTTGCGGCCCTGAGACCGCCCGAAAGAATACCGACGGCGCCGTGCGCCTCGATCTCGTCCCGCACGCCCTTCGCGATCAGATGGCCGAAGCCCGAAAGGGGCACCGTGGCGCCGCAGCCGGCGAGATCCGCGAAGGGACCGTAGAGACCGAGTCCCGAAAGGATCACGCCCAGAAGCACCGTGCCGGTCAGGATCCGGGCCGGGGTCAGTGAGGTGCGGTCCACCGCGATCTGCAGAAGTGCCGAAAGCGCCCCGCCCGCGGCAAAAGCCAGAAGCAGTCTTTGAAGCATCACGCTCTCTCCTTTCCCGAAAAAGCCTCCACCTCCACGACGTGACAGATCCCGGGGATGCTCTCCCCCTGCAGAAGCGAGGTGGCGGAAAGCAGCGCGCCGGTGGAGGCGAAAAGCACTTTCCCGAGCTCTCCCCGGAGAAGCCTTGGCAATACTGAGGAGGCGAAGACCAGCGAGGAGCAGCCCGCTCCGGAACCGCCGGCGTGGGCGTCCTGCTCCTCTTTGTACAAAAGGCGGCCGCAGTCGTCAAGAACGCCCTCCAGAGGAAAGCCCATACCGTGCGTAAGCTCCTTCAGGATCCGGTGCCCCACCTCTCCCAGGTCGCCGGTGAGGATCAGGTCGTAGTCGTCTCCGGTTTTCCCGAAATCCTCCAGAAAGCCGGTCAGGGTCTCCGCCGCGGCGGGCGCCATGGCCGCCCCCATGTTGCCGGCGTCGGTGATCCCCATGTCCCGCATCCTTCCCACCCGGAACCGGGTGACGGCCGCGTAGGGGACGCCTTCCGGCGCGGGTAAAGCGGTAAGAAGCACCGCGCCGCCGCCGGTGACGGTGTGCTGGGCGCTGGGCTGGCGCTGCTTCCCGTAGATCAGGGGGGTGCGGTATTCCCGCTCGGCGGTGGAAAAATGGGAGGTGGTGATCACCCCCGCGCGCCGTCCGAAGCCCCCGTCCAGCAGCGCGGAGGCCAGGATCAGCCCCTCAGTGAAGGTGGAGCAGGCGCCGTACAGGCCGAAATAGGGGATCTCATAGGGAAGCAGTCCCAGAGTGGAGGCCATGCACTGCCTCTCCAGATCCCCTGCGAAAAAGAAATCGACGTCGGCGGGGGCCAGGCCGCTCTTTTCAAGGAGCTTAGCCGCGATCCGGCGCGCGAGGCTCCCTTCGGCCTTCTCCCAGGTCTTTTCCCCGAGATAGGGGTCGTCGAAGGCCAGATCGAAGGCCTCTTTCAGAAGGCCTCTTTTTTCAAAGGGTCCCGCCGCGCACGCCGCGGAGGCGATCCTGACCGGATTGGAAAGCTCGAAGCTTCCCTCCCCGCATTTTTTCATCGTTTGGGGCATGATGCGTTTTTCCTCCCTTCCTGAATCCGGGCGGTCAGAGACGGGACGAAAGCCAGTAGACCGCGCCGTAGAGGATCCCCGCCGAGATCCCGTAAACGATCACCGGTCCCGCGATCCGGAACGCGTTGGCGCCGAGGCCGGAGACCAGACCCTCGCTTTTGAACTCCACCGCGGCCGAGATCATGGAATTGGAAAAGCCGGTGATGGGGAGCAGGGTGCCCGCGCCGCCGAACCGGGCAAGCTTCGCGTAAAGCCCCGTAAGAGAAAAGACCGCGCCCAGGGCGATCAGGCTCACCGAGGTGAGGGAGCCGGAAAGCTCCTCGGAAAGGCCGAGGGAGAGGTAAAATTCCAGAAACAGCTGCCCCAGAAGGCAGATGCCGCCTCCGGTGAGAAACGCGAAGAGCATATCCCTGGCCAGAGGCGAGGCCGGGGTGATCCCGGCGACCTTCCGGGCGTATTCTTCCCGGGAGAGAGAAAGCTTCATATTCCGATCCGCTCCTTTCCGGCTTTATCCTTCCCCGGAAAGGAGAAAATCATACTTCTTCCCTTTTCAAAAAAGACCGGGTGTGATACAATGAAAAAAAGCGCGAGGGGGAGGAGATCGGGATGAAAGACGGGATCACGCTGGCCCCCATCCGGGAGGAGGACGCCGAAAGCTTCTGCCGGATGGCCAACCGCCCGGAGGTGATCCGCTGGCTCCCGGATTTCCGCATGACCCTCACTCTGGCCGAAAAACTCGCCCGGGAAAGCCGGGAGACCGCTTTTCTTTCGCCCCGGGAGCAACCGCGGCTTTACGGCATCTATGAGGGAGACGCGCTTCGGGGCGCGCTTTCCCTGGGGCCGGTCTACGAGACCGGATACCGTCCGTCTCTGGGCTTTTTCCTGTCCCGGGAGGCGGAGGGGCGGGGCGTCGCCTCCCGCGCCGTGGAGCTTGCCCTGGCGATCCTGGGCCGGGAAGGGGCGGAAAGCCTTTTCGCCCTGACCGAGACCGGGAATCATCGCGCGGCGCGCGTGCTGGAATCCCGGGGCTTTGAAAAGATCGGCACGCGATCCTTCCGCCCGGCGGGGGAGCGGGAAAAAAGACGGTACGATCTGTGGGAAAGGAAGCTTTGACTGGGTTTTATGGAAATCGAAACCGGACGTCTGACCTATTTTGCCTTCGCCTCCTCCTCCGACGGGAACGCCGGGGTGGTAAGCGACGGAAGGACCCATCTGCTCCTGGACGCGGGGATCTCCGCCGCGCGGATCCGGGACGGCCTCGGGGAGATCGGGCTTGATCCCCGGGAGCTTTCGGCCCTGCTTGTCACCCATCTCCACGAGGATCACGTGAAGGGGGCGAAAGTCTTTCTGAAAAAGACCCCGCTTCCGGTCCTTCGCCTGAAGGACGCCGGGGGGACCGGCGGAATAAAAGTGGGGACCGTCACGGTCCTGGCCTTTCCCACGCCCCACGACGCCGAGGATTCCTGCGGCTTCCGGTTTGAGACCGGGGACGATTCCCTCGGCTTCGCCACCGACCTCGGCGAGGTGACCCGGGAGGTGCGGCGCGGGGTGAAGGGCGTCCGGAGGCTGGTGCTGGAATCCAATTACGACCCGGGGATGCTCTGGGAGGGGCCGTATCCCTTCCCCCTGAAGCAGAGGATCGCTTCGTCCACCGGGCATCTTTCCAATCCCGACGCGGCCGCTTTCCTCGCGGAAATGGCTGGGGAGGGGCTGGAAGAGGCGGCGCTCGGCCACCTGAGCACCACCAACAACCTCCCGCCTCTGGCCCTGGCGGAGGCAAAGAAGGCGGCGGGCGACCGGATGCGGATCACGGTGCTGGCAAGAAGAGGGGTGGTCAGGTTTTGATGAACGTATGCGTGATCTGTGTGGGCAGACTCAAGGAGTCCTTCTACGAGGAGGCCTGCCGGGAATACGAGAAGCGGCTGAAGGGCTTATGCCGCCTGGAGATCCTGGAACTGAAGGAGGAGACCGGCGAAAGGAAGCTGGAAAAAGAAGCCGAGGCGATCCTCGCGAAGATCCCCAGGGGGAGCCGGGTGATCGCGCTCTGCGTCGAAGGGCGGCTCCTTTCCAGCGAAGAGCTTTCGTCCCTTCTTGCCGGGACGGCCCTGAAGGGAGAAAGCCGGGTCACCTTCCTGATCGGCTCCTCCGACGGCCTTTCGGAGACCGTCAAGAGGGCGGCCGGGGACCGGATCTCGTTTTCCCCCATGACCTTTCCCCATCATCTGGCGCGGGTGATGCTCCTGGAACAGCTTTACCGCGCTTTCTCCATCGCCGCGGG
>CACYBP010000134.1 GCA_902772625.1 Oscillospiraceae bacterium | reverse complement strand
GCGGACAACGTCCTCTACATTTTCTACTTCAACACCGACGCCGCGACCAACGACGCAAGACCCTACGCGATCCCCTGGGCGTCGAACCAGACCTTCGTACAGACCGAGTTTATCAACAACTTCGTCGGCTTCTGCGGGGCTGAAAGCCATGCGTACGTGTACGCGCACGAGATCCTGCATCTCTTCGGCGCTCCGGATATGTATTACGCCAACGACACCATCTCGCAGGCCTACGTGAATTATCTCCAATCCACCAATTCCCAGGACATCATGTTCAATAACTGGGGCGACACCGTCTTCACCGAGCTGGACGCTTATTACGTGGGTCTGACCCCGTATTCCAAGGAACAGCAGAACTGGGGCCTCGGAAAGAGCGATCATTACGCCGCCTGACCGCAACCCCAAAGACCATAGGAACACAGCAAGAAGAAAAGCGGATTTCTTTCGGGATCCGCTTTTCCCTTATCGGAAAGAGAAAAGAGGAGCAAGAGTATGAAGCTTGCCGTCACAGCAGATCTGCATCTGACCGCAAGGCGGGATACCTCCCAATATGCCGCGCTTTCCCGTGCCGCGGATCGGATCCGGGAAGAAAAGCCCGACGCGGTGATCTCCCTCGGGGATATGACGGCCGCGGGAGACGTTCGCGCGGCGGAGGCATTTTTTGAGGCCTTCGCATCGCTTCCCTTCCCGCGGCTTTTTCTGCCGGGGAACGCCGATCTGCGCTCGGAGGAGAGCACGAAAGCCCTCCCGCTTCTCCGGGAGGGAGAAACGCTGGAGATCGGCGGATACCGCCTGATCGGACTCGATTCCTCCCGCGGTGAGCTTGACGGAGCGTCGGAAAGGCTTCTTGAAACGGCAGACGAAAGGACGCTGGTCTTTCTTCACCATCCGCCGAAAAACGTGCTGGCGGACGAGAAACGTGAAAAGCTCGCACGCTGTCCCGCCGTGGTATACGGCCATATCCACCGGTACGAAAGGACCGGAAACGAGATCTCGGTCCCGGCGATGGATCCCGACAAAGCCATGGGAGGCCCGCCGGCCCTTACTTGGCTTACGGTCGGGGAGGGAGAGGTGAAGGTCAGGACCGAGCCCCTTTTCGATTTCGGCCCTGTGTCGATCGAAGAATACGCCGGTGTTTCCGCCTTTGATACCGGGACGGTCTTGTGGGCGGGGGAACGTGGCGTGAAGAGCATCCAGCTCCGCCCGAACTCGCCGGGATGGGAGAGAAAGCCCCTTTTGGAAGCGCTTGCCCTCTGGCGGGAAAAGGGGGGAAAGTATCTCTCGCTCCATATGCCGGAATACGGGGAAGGAACCGACCCGGAGGAAATGGCGCGGTCGGTAGCCTTTGCGGGTCTGATCGGAGTGAACGGGGTCACCTTCCACGTGCCGAAGATCTCTCTCGGAGAATATCCCGGGAGAAAAGACGGGCTTCGGGATACTCTCGCGGCGGCGATCGCGCGCCTTCCGGAGGATGCGGCTGTGGGGATCGAAAACCTGCACATGAACTCCCGGGACAGGGACGGACCCGACCGGCGGTACGGTTACCTGCCGGAGGAATGCCTCGCCTTTTCGGACGAGGTGAATAGTCTCTTCGGCGGCGAGCGCACCGGGATCACGCTGGACGTGGGGCATGCCAGGAACAACCTGCCCTATTCTGCCCGGGTACCCGTGGGCGATTGGTACCCCGCCGTGGGGAAACGGATCCGGGAGTATCATCTGCATCAGGTAAGCCTTACTGAAAAGGGCATGGAGGATCACAAGCCTCTGGAAAGCGTCTACGGCCCGATGATCTCTTACGTGGGGTTCTCCTGGTGCTGGAATCACGGGATCCTCAGTCATAAGCCCGCGTTTCTGGAGATCCGGGGCGACTGCCGCGCCTCCTACGAAAGATTTCTTTCCGGACGCTGAGGACGTCTCAGGCACGCAAGAAAAACGGCCCCCGGCTTTCCTGCCGGGGGCCCTGTGTGTTTATGCGTTTTCTTTCGGTCAGAAGAGGAAGGTGGTGATGGCGTGGGCCGCGATCTCGTACTTCGCCACCTGATTCTTGAAGCGGAGAACCATGGGACGCGCCTTTTCGCCCTTGTTCATCACCACGAGCACCCGGCTTCCGTCGGGGTTTTTAAAGGCGACGCATTCCAGATCGGGGGAATAGGAGGAGCTGGCGATCCGGACGGCGTCCTTCTTCAGGTATTTGGAGAACTGACCGAGATAGTAGTAGCTGTAATCATAATGGAGCTGGTCGCCCCAGAGCATGATGGGGGTGCTGGGACGGCGCTTGATCTGCATGCTCTGGTTGACGAAGGCGTTGTTGCCCTTTTTCCGGGCAGCCTCGCGCTCCCTGTCCCAATGATAGGGATGCCCGGTCTTGTCCAGAATCAGGTTCCAGTCCATATAGGCGCTGCTGTAATTGTTGAAATCGCCGATCAGCTCGTGAGCGATCCTTTCGCCGCCGTAGGTGGGGATGGCGTCCACGGCGCTGCTGGAATTTTCGGTGCCGATCAGGTACTTTTCCGGGAAGAGCTTATGCACCGCGTCCAGAGCCGCGAAATGATCGCCGGAATACCAGTGATGCGCCATGCCGTCGAAGGCAACCCGGCCGGTGTTGGTCCCAAATGTCACCAGAGCCCGGTCCACCACGCGCTCCTTGTTGTGATCCCAGCAGAAGATCTTCACGTCGCCGAGTCCTTCGCGATCCAGGATCGGGCGCAGATACCCGGTGACGAAATCCCGTTCCTCGGCCGCGTCGTAGAGGCAGGATTCCCACCATTGCTCGGCCTTGGCCTCGTTCTGCACCGTCACGGCGTAGATGGGAATGCCCTCGGCCGCGTAAGCCTTGATGAATTTGGCGAAGAACAGGGCCCAGGTCTCGCGGTATTCCTCCTTGAGGTGTCCGCCGTTTTCCATTTTGCCGTTGGTTTTCATCCAGGCCGGCGGGCTCCAGGGACTTGCCAGGATGCGCATATCGGGATTGCGCTTCAAGGCGTCGCGGATCATGGGGATGATCTCTTTTTTGTCATGGTCAATGTTGAAATAGAGAAGCTCACGGTCGCCCTCGACGTCGTCGCAGGTGTAGAAATCGGCCGCGTAGTCCGAAGAATTGATGCAGATGCGGCAGAAGTCCAAATCGATGCCGTCCTTTTCGGAGAAGTAGGCGTCGGAGACCTCCTTCTGCTGTTCCTTCGTCATCTTGCCGTAGTTTACGGCGGCAGAATCGGTGAAGGCGGCGCCGATGCCGAGGACGGTCTGATAGGAGACCTCGTCGTAGACGTTGACCACCTCCAGCTCGATCCCGTCGGGAACGTCGTGATCGGGTTTGAATTTCAGGGGAGCGCTTTCCCGGAGAAGCTTGCCGGCAGAGACGTCGGTTTCGATAACGCGAATCTTTTGCATGGTCGTACCTCCTGAAAGTTATTTGTCTTATTTGTACCACGCTTTCCCGCCCTTGTCAAGCATACGGGACGATTTGAGGAAATTATTCACGGATCGGGCGCCGTCCGGGCTTGAACCGGGAGAAAAAAAGTGGTATCATGAAAATCGGATAACGATAAACTTGTCCGAAGGAGAAGAAAAGCATGGCCGTTTATGAAACGATCGAATGGACCAATCTTTGGATCGAAGAGCGGGGAAACCGGGAGAAAAGACGCGTGCTTCTGGTGGGAGATTCCATCGTGAACGGCGCGCGGAGCTTCGTCAGGGAAGCGGTGGGGGACGGGGTCCTGGTGGACGCCATGACCACCGCCCACGCGCTGGACGATCCCTCCTATCTCACCGAGCTTTCCTATATGCTCGGCCTTTGCGAATACGATCTGATCCATTTCAACAACGGTCTTCACGGCTTCCATCTCACGGTAAAGGACTACGAGGCGCGGTACAGAGAAACGCTCCGCTTTCTC
>CACYBP010000133.1 GCA_902772625.1 Oscillospiraceae bacterium | reverse complement strand
TCCGCATGAATCTCGCGCTTCCGAAGGCTTACGTCGAGGAAGCCTTCGACCGTCTGGACCGGTTCGTTTTCAACGCCTGAATCCCGGAGCGTCCCTCCCATACTGCAACCAAGAAGTATAGCCATGAAAGAAAAGCTTTCCCGCGCTCTGTAAATAATCTTCGGCGGGCTTCCCGTGACCTGGCCCGCCGTCCTGCTCTTTGCCGTCGGGACGGCGGCTCTCACCGCCCTTTTCCTGATCCTTCCGGTCTTCCGCGACACCTCCTTCCAGCTGGTAGGCGTCCGGTTCGAGGCCTGAATCCTCTTTGCCGTCCTGATATGGCGAATACGAAAAAGCCGCTGGAAGCGGCTTTCAAGACCTTCGTCTTCTTCCTGGTCAGCCAGCCTTTGAGCTATCTCTTTCAGGTGCCTTTTTCCAACCTGGGGTGGGGGCTTTTCCGGTATTATCCCCACTGGTTCTTCCTGACCCTTCTGACCTTCCCGGCGGCCTTCGTCGGATGGTATATCCAAAAGAAAAACCGGCTCAGCGCCCTGATCCTCTCTCCGGTTTTGGTGTATCTGGGATACGTCGTCTTCACGTCCGCCCGCGAATGCGTTCATCACTTTCCGCATCTTCTCCTCGCCGGGCTTTTCTGCCTTCTCCAGATCGTGCTCTACGTCCTGGCCTTCTTCCCGAAAAAGTGGGGGAAGGAGGCGGGATTTCTCGTCCCGCCCGTGACGGTCGTCCTTCTCCTGATCACCACGCCGCGGATCTCGGCGGCGATATCGGACAACCTTCCGGCATGTCCCGCGCTTTCCTCCGGGGCGACGGTCTCGGTGGAGGATGAATCGGTGGCCAGGGTGACGATCCTGGACGCCGGGACCGCCCGCGTTTACGTAGAGGGGTGGAATTACGGCATCACCGCCATGACCGTGACCGACGGGGAGACGGTCTACCGGTACACCGTCGTGGTGGCAGACGACGGCGGCACGGGGGAGAGCCGCATCGATCCTTACGAATAAGCGCTTCCCCGGAAACCGCCGCGCGTGTTTTCTCTTTCAAAAGCATATCTCAAAAGCCAAAAGCCGCCGGGAGTCCCGGCGGCTTCGCTGTTTTGAGACGGGAAGCGGAAAGGGGGAAAAGATCGCTCCCGGACGCTTTTTCGATGATATACCGGAAAAAAGGGTGGAAATCCCGCGCGGGATGTGATAAGATAAAAATAATCAGAAAAAGGGGCGGAAAGGCAAACGAAAGAAAAGAAGAGACCGCCGGGAAAACCGGGGGAAACCGCCGCCCCGCCTCGTTGATCGGAGCTTATATGAATCAGAAAACCATGGTCAGGGATCTGACCGTCGGGCCGGTGACGCCCCTGCTTCTGCGCTTCGCCGTGCCCATTATGCTTTCGAATATCCTCCAGACCGCCTACAACATGACCGATATGGTGGTGATCGGGCGCTTTGCGGGAAGCGCGGGCCTTTCGGCGGTCACCATCGGGGGAGACGTGCTGCATCTTTTCATGTTCCTCGGCATGGGCTTTGCCCAGGCGGGGCAGATCATCATCTCCCAATACGTCGGCGCGGGAAAACGGGAGGAGCTCAACAAGGTCATCGGCACCCTCTTTACAGGCATCGCCGCCGCAAGCTTTTTTCTCGCGCTTCTGACCTTTCTTCTGAACCGGCCGATGCTCCGCCTTCTCAACGCGCCGCCGGAGGCCTATGACGGCGCGCGGGACTATATCCTCTGCACGGCGGCGGGCATGATCTTCACCCTGGGATACAATATGGTCAGCGCGATCCTGCGCGGCATGGGCGATTCCGCGCGGCCGATGCTTTTCGTGGCGGTCAGCACCGTGATCAACGTGGGCCTTGACTTTCTTTTCATCGCGGGCTTTTCCTGGGGCGCCTTCGGCGCGGCCTTCGCCACGGTATTGAGCCAGGGGGTCAGCCTTCTTCTGGCATTGGCCTATCTTTACCGGCACAGGGCCGCCTTTTCGTTTGATTTCCGCCTGCAAAGCTTCCGGCCCGATCCCGGCGTTCTGAAGATCGCCCTGAAGCTCGGGATCCCGGTGGCCATTCAGAGCAGCGCCTCCAGCATCTCCTCGCTTTTCGTCGCCTCCTTCGTCAATTCCTACGGCGTGGTGGCCTCGGCGGTGACCGGCGTGGGCAGCCGGCTTTCCGGCCTCGCCCTCATCGTGGCGAATTCCATGAACGTTTCCAGCTCGGCCATGATCGGCCAGAGCTTCGGCGCGGGCAAGACCGACCGCATCCGCGCGGCCTTCTGGCGGGTGTTCGCGGTGGATCTCCTCTTCGTATCGGTCCTCAGCGTCCTCATGCTTCTTTTCCCGGAATTCGTTTTTGGATTGTTCAACGACGATCAGGCGGTACTTAAGATGGCGCGGCTCTACGCGCCGGTGGCGGCGGTGACTTTCATGGGCTTTTCGGTCCGGAGCCCGAGCCTCGGCCTGATCAACGGCCTTGGGCATTCCCGGATGAATTTCATCATGGGGGTCGTGGAGGGATTCATCCTCCGGATCGGCCTGACCTATCTCATGGGCGTGGTCTTCGGATGGGGGATAGAGGGCTTCTGGTACGGCTCCGCCATCGCGAGCTACGGCTACGGCCTGGTGGTGTTCCCGTATTTCTTCAGCGGCAGGTGGAAAACCCGTAAACTGACGGTCGCGGAAAACGTCCGGCGACCGGAAAAATAAAAGGAGGAAGAATCATGGCGTATCTGGAATTCGATTTCGAAAGCGAGTATCTTAAGGGCAATACCCGGATCTCGGTGATCCTGCCCGATAAGCCCCGCTCGGTCACCCCAGAGGCCTTTTACGGCAGCAGGAAAAAGTACCGGGTGCTCTGGCTCCTGCACGGCACCTTCGGCGACCATTCCGATTGGGTCCGCAAGAGCCGGATCGAGCTTTTCGCCTGTGAACGCGACCTGGTCGTGGTGATGCCCAGCGGGCTGAACGCGAATTACGCCAACTGGGAAAACTTCAGCATCGGCTACAACATGTACGATTACTTCCTCAAGGAGCTGATGCCCCTGATCTACGGCTGGTTCCCGGTGTCGCGGGAGAGAAAGGACAACTTCATCGCCGGGCTTTCCATGGGCGGGCGCGGAACCTGCGTCTACGCCTTCAACCATCCCGAACTTTTCGCCGGGGCGGCGGTGCTTTCGGCGGCGCCCCGGGACGTGGCCTGGGACATGGCGCAGAACGGCGGCTTTTTCAAACGCACGCAGGGCAGCATTCAGAATCGCGGCGGACTTGAAAACTACCTCGCCTCCTATGAAAACACCTGGCGCGTGCTGGACGAGGCGGTGGAAAAGGGCGTGGAGCTTCCGAAGCTCTTTTTTGCCTGCGGCAAGGACGACGGGCTGTATCCCGGCTTCCTCCATTTCAAGGATCACGCGAAGGAGATCGGCCTTCCCGCCGAATTCGTGGAGATCCCGGGCTACAGGCACGAATGGAGATTCTGGGATCTGACCGTCGAAAAGGCGCTGGATTATTTCGGCATCGGCGCAGAGGACGCGGGAAACCCGTTTTGAGCGCACGCCATACGGATAAAGGAGCAAGACGGAAATATGAAAAAACAGATCCTCGGCAAGACCGGGTATGAGATCGGCAGAGTCGTCTACGGCGGGATCGTGTCGGCGAATCTCTACGGGGACACGGTGATGCCCGGCGACGGGCAGAAGGATTCCGACCGGTACGTGTCCTGGGCGGTGGAGCGGGGCGTCAACTATTTCGACGTCGCGCCCTCCTACGGAAACGCGGAGGAAATGCTCGGAAATTCGCTCCTGCCCTACCGGAAGCAGGTGTATCTCGCCTGTAAGACCGGCCTAAGGGACGCGGAGGGGGCGGAAAAGGAGCTTCTCCGGTCGCTTTCGCGGCTGCACACCGACTATTTCGACGTGTACCAGCTTCACGCGGTCTCCTCTCTGGAGGACGTGGAGTGCGCCTTCGCCCCCGGCGGGATCATGGAGATCATGGACCGGTATAAAGAAAAGGGCGTGATCCGGCGCGTGGGCTTTACCGCGCACAGCGAAAAGGCCGCCCTCGAGATGATCCGCCGGTATGATTTCGACACGGTGCTCTTTCCCTTCAACTGGCACATGCACATGGCGCACGGCATGGGGCGGAGCCTGATCCCCGCCGCGCGGGAAAAGGGGATGGGCGTGCTCTGCATGAAATCCATGATCGAACGGGCCTGGCTTCCGGGGGAGCGGGAAAAGTCCCGCTATCCCAAATCCTGGTGCAAGCCCTTCGACCCGGAGGAAGACCGGGAGCTTCTTTCAAGCGCCGTGAAATACGCCCTTTCCCTGGGCGTCGACGCCATCGTACCGCCGGGAAATTTCGATCATTTCCGCTTCGGCGTGGAGAGAATCGACGAGCTGCTTGCCTCTCCGCTTTCGGAGAAGGAGCTTGCCTCTCTCCGGGAAAGGCTTGAAAGCGTGCAGAACGCTCCCTTCTTCGGGGAAGAGGACTACGTGCTCTGACAGAATAAAAAAAGCGCCCGGAGGGAGACCCC
>CACYBP010000132.1 GCA_902772625.1 Oscillospiraceae bacterium | reverse complement strand
TTCATTATAACTAATTAGATTTTGTCAATCAAGAAACAGTATTCATAATGCGTTGTCTTCTGTACATTTTCGTGATTTTGTCCCGTAAAAACGGTAAAAGCCGCCGGATCCCTGTCTTCCCGCGGGGAAGAGCCGGGGATCCGGCGGTATATAAGTGCTTATTTTATATCTATAGGGCTCCTCACGCCCCCGTATTCCGCTCTACTCCGCAGGCGTGAGGACGAGGACCTCGAAATCGTCGATCCTCTCCACCGGGATCTCGAAAGCGCCCTCCCGCGCCGCGATCTCCCTTTCGGGCGATCCGGACACGAGCGGCTTTACCCGGAGCCGCGTTTCCCCTTCGGCGGGGACGCGCACCCCGAGCCCGCAGACCGGCAGGATCCGGTGACAGTAGCCCGTGACGTTCGCAAAGGAGAGGTTCACCAGATGGACGATCCGCGCTCTTCCTTTCCGGAAGATCGCGGTGTCGATATATCCGGGGCCTTCCACGGCGAGGGGAAAAGCGCCGCCCGCCGCGTATCTTACGGCGTCCGCAAGCAGCGTCAGGTGATCCGGAAGGCGCGATCTTCCCGCGCACCGGTCGATATCCGCCGCGAGATATACGACTCTCGATCCGCTTTTCAGAGTGCCGGTAAAGAAGGGATGAAGCGTTTCGTCGGTCTCGCGGATCCAGCTGAACTCCGGCGGGAAGATCGGGAAGGGCCGGATATAGCCGCCGGAGGGCGCGAGAGGCCCCTCCGAGAGCATTCTCCGGATGCCGCCGCCGAAGCCGAGGATCCCGGTCTCCTCAAAGCCCCGGAGGAGCGGTCCTCTTTCCTCCGGAAGCACAAGATAGGTGTGCGCCAGGGGGTATTCCCAGCTGGAGGGCTGGCTCAGGAAGGATCCCTCGACCTCTCCGGTGAAGCGAAGGCCAAGGGCCTTCAGGATCGGCGACTCTTCCCGCCCCTCTCCGTTTTCGTCAAGGATCCCGGGCAGACCGGTCACCACCAGATTCTTTCCCTCTTCGATCAATTCCAGAACGCTTTCAATTTCCTTTTCGGACAGGGCCTCCATATCCGGAAGGATCAGGGTGTCGTACCGGCCGCGGTATCGCAGAAGATCCCGGGTGTTCAGAGGAAGGAAGGGGATCCGGTCCTCGTGCAGGGCCGAAAGGAAGCCTCGCCAAGGGTAGGCCACCCGCTCCTTCACCTGATCCCGGCCGTAAAAAACGGCGTTGTCCTGGCTCCACGCCACCGCGACGTTCGCGAGGTTTTCCCGGCCGTAAAGCCATTCTTCGTTTGCCGCGTGCCACCGGAAGAAAGGCACGGGGGTCTCAAACTGCCGCCGGTCGCGCGTCCCGCCGCCGACGTGGTGATACCAGGGGGAAATGCCGCCGGCCGCGCCGGAAACCGTCCACATCCGCGTCTCCTCGTAAGGATTCGCGCTGAGCCGGAAGGTGCGGTCGCCGCGGACGTAGTTGGCAAGGCTTTCGGGAATGATCAAATCCTCCCGGGAGGCCAGGTGCAGAAGGTCCCCGTTCTCATGATTCTGCTCGAACCCGTTCAGGCTGTCCCGGCTCTGATGGTCGGTGAAGACGAATTCCGAGCGTTCCAGAAGCTCCTTCACGTCGGCCAGAGACGGGTCGGTTGGGTCGGCGTTGATCATGCCGAACCACAGGCAGTCGGGTCCGCCCGCGCTTTTCGTCGTCTCGTTGAAGAGCTCCCAGTTTTCGGTGCGGATCCCCATGCTCCAGCGGATCCATTTCCGGTAGACCGGGTCCTCGAAATCCGGCTTTTCCGGGAGAGGAAGACCGGTATCCCGGAAAAATCTTTCCCGGCAGTTTCTGCAATAGCAGATCCGGTCTCTTCCCACGCCCTTCCAGCTGTTGTCCGCGAAGCCCGCGGGGTGATAGCGCTCGACGATCTCGGTGAGGACCGCCGGGATATACTTTTTATAATAGTCGCCTGTGACGCAGGAGAAGAATCTCCCCTGGGAGGTCATGGGTACGCCGTCCTTGTCCACGCAGAACCAGTCGGGGTGCGCCCTGTAGAATTCCTCCGTAGCGCGGTTGACGTCCATCCGGGCCACCACCGTGAGCCCTTCGTCCTCGGCCGCTTCGGCAAATTCCCGGTAATAATCCCCGTCCCCGAGGGTCGCGGCGCGGTACTGCAGGCCGTAGCGGCTTGGATAATAGGCGACGATCCCGCCGCAGTTGACGATCACGCCCTGGATCTCCGTGCGTTTCCACTG
>CACYBP010000131.1 GCA_902772625.1 Oscillospiraceae bacterium | reverse complement strand
GACCTTGCCGGATACCTGAAATCCGGGGAAGAAAGCGACTCCGCCTCCCAGGCCGGTCTTCGGGCGGTGACGGGTCCGGTGAAGGAGGCCGGATACGTAAGCTCCCTGGGGCTCAACAACCTCACCCTGATCGTCTGACCCCTCGCATGACAAAAACCCGGAGAAGCGCGGGAAGCGCTTTCTCCGGGTCGCTTTTTTGCTTTTTCCCTCAGACGCGTCCCGCGGGAAGCGTGAGGACCGCTCCGCCCAGAAGCCGGGCCTCTTCGGTGGAATGGGTGCTGACGAGAAGCGGCCTTTCCTGCTTCAGGATCAGATCGATCATCCTTTCCGCAAGCGCCGCGTCCAGCCCCTTGAAGGGCTCGTCCAGGATCAGAAGCCCCTTCTCCCCGAAGGCCAGCGCGCGGGCCAGCGCCACGCGCCTCTGCTGGCCTCCCGAGAGCTTTCCGGGAGGCGAGGCGAAGCTTTCCTCCGGAAGCTCCACCCGCCGGAGCCAGCTTGCGGCGTCCCCGCGTTTTTCCTTCGGAAGCACCGCCGCGACGTTTTCCTCCGCCGAAAACCACGGAAGCAGCCGGTCCTCCTGAAAGAGGAAGGATACCGGCTCCGAAACCCCCGTGATCCTTCCCTCACCGGGCTTCAGAAGCCCCGCGATCAGGCGGAGAAGGGTGGTCTTGCCGGAACCGGAGGGCCCCATCAGACAAGCAACGGGTTCCGGGATCTCCAGGGTGAGACCGTGAAAGATCTCCTTTTTCCCGTAGGAAAAGGAGAGAGATGCGATTTGGATCATCCGGCGCCTCCTCCTTTCCTTCCGACCAGAGCCACGAGTCCCTTTTCCAGCCCCCAGCTCAGAAGGATCACCACCGCCGTCCACGCGAACAGATCGGCGGTCTCCAGATAGACCTTGGCGTAATAGATCTCGGTGCCCAGGCTGAGGCGCGGCTGGCAGAGCACCTCGGCCGCGACGCCCGATTTCCAGGCAAGCCCCAGGGCGGTCACCGTTCCCGCCCGCCAGGCGGGCAGGACCGAGGGGATCCTGACCTTCCCGAGGGTGCGCCAGAAGCCGAAGCGGTAGCTTTTTGCCATTTCCAGAAGCCCGGGATCGGTCTCCCGGATCCCGGTCACGGTGTTTTCCCACACCACCGGAAGCACCATCAGCATACTGATGAAGCCCGGCACCCGCGCCTTTCCGATCCAGAGCAGCGCCAAGATGATGAAGGAGGCCACCGGCGTCGCCCGCGCCATGCGGATCACCGGCGCGAGAAGCGCGTCGGCCGCGGACACGCGGCAGGTCAGGGCGGCCAGCAGGGTCCCCGCCGCCGTGCCGAGAAGAAATCCCAGAAGGATCCTTCCGAGGCTGGTCCCGGCGGTGAGCCAGAAGTCGCCGGTGCAGGAAAGGGCGAGGAGCCTCCGGAGCACCGCGAGCGGCGCGGGCAGGATCAGCTCCTGCCCCACGAGCATGGCCGCCATCTGCCAAAGGGCGATCCAGAAAAGGACCGCCCCGGCTTTTTTCAGAATTCTGGGTAGAAGGCCGCGCTCAGGCGCCTTCAGAGTTGAGGTCGACTTCATAGTAGATGCCGTCGTCGGGAAGCTTGCCGCCGACGGAGGTGGGATCGGCCGCGAAGAGGACGTTGAAATAGCCGTCCAGGTACCCCTTCATGGCGTCCCTGCCCGCGACGTAGGTCAGACCGCACTGCGGCAGGGCGGCCTTCGCCACCGGCACCGCGCCGACGATCTCGAATTCCACGGCGAGCTCCGCCGCGGCGTCCAGATTGGCCTCGTCCTTCATATAGTTGATGGAAGCCTCGTAATCCCGGAGGAAGGAGAAGGCGGCCGCGTCGGTCACCTTATCGGCGCGATAAACCACGCAGCCCTGGGTCAGGATGCTGCCGTCGGTGCTGACCTTTTCCCATTCGGCGTTCAGGTCCAGCGCGTCGCGGGCGTTTTCGCCCTTCATCAGGACGGTGGTGGCCAGCGGCACCGGCAGCATGCAGACCTCGGCCTCGCCGGCGGTCATCTTCGCGACGATCTCATCGTTGGGAAGGAACTCCACCGTGACGTCGGTCCCGGGCTCGAGGCCGTTGGCACGCAGGATATAGTTCAGAACGAATTCGGGGTTCGCGCCCTGGCCGGTGGCCAGAATGGTCTTGCCCTTCAGGTCCGCCACGCTCTGGACGGTTTCGCCGTTTTCCAGAATGTGCAGAACGCCCAGCGTGTTGATGGCCAGGATCTTTACGTTGCCCTCGGTCTTGTTATAAAGCACCGCGGCGGCGTTGGTGGGGACGGCGGCGATGTCCAGTTCGCCCTTGATGATCGAGGGCAGAACGTTCGCGGCGTCGGCCTCCAGGGTGACGTTGTAGGCGATCTCCAGGGCCTTTTCCCGGTTCTGCTTCATGAAATACGCGGCGCCGATGCCGGTGGGGCCCTTCAGGAAGCCCACGTTCAGGCTTTCGGGAAGGGGTTCGCTTTCGACTTCGGTTTCGCTCGCGGTCTCAGTCTCGGATCCGGTCTCCTCAGGCTCGCTCGCGGTCTCAGTCTCGCTTGCGGTCTCGGAAGCGGTTTCCGGGGCGGTCTGGCTTTCGGTGGTCTCGGGGGCCTTTTCGGTCCCGGCGGTCCCGCCGCAGGCGGCCAGTGTGAAGATCAGGCCGATGGCGGCGATCAGTGCGATGATTCTTTTCATGTGTTTTCTCCTTTTTGGGTATTCGATATGAAAAAGTCCCGTCGGGGATCTTTTCACCTGGGTTCAGGCGCGCGAAAGCGCCTTGAGATCGGGGATCCGGATGATCTTTCCCTCTCTTTCGATCTTCTTCTTTTCCTCCAGATCCTCCAGCGCCCGGTAAAGCGAGGCGCGGCCCATGTTCAGGGCCTCCGCCAGGGCTGAATAGCTCCCCGGAAGCCTTGCCTCGTATCCCCCGTCCCCCGGGACGGCGTTTTTCCGGAGCCAGTTCAGAAGCGCGTCCTCGGTGGAGGGGCTGGAAAGCGAGCGGATCTTTTCGTTCAGGAAGCGCACCCTTTCCGACAGAAAGACGATATAGTTTTCCGCCACGGCGGGGACTTCGACCAGCAGCCTTGCCAAGAGGGTCTGCGGGAAAAAGATCACCCGGCTTTTCGTCTCGGCGGTGATGCGGCTGACGTAGACCTCGTCGGGGGAAAAGACCGCCGCCGCGCCGAAGGGATCGCCCTTCGTGAGGGTGCGCATCAGATAGCGCGGCGATCCGCCGCCGAAGACCCGGATCCTTCCCGCAAGCACGATGCCCACCGAGCGCTCGAATCTCTCCGGATCAAAGACCACCTCGCCCTTCGCGTACTGCCGCACGGCGGCCAAAGGGTCGGAAAGAGCCTTTTTCACAGTTTCCTCCGCCACGCCGCGGAAAAGAAAGGACGCGCCGACAAGCTCCTGTTCGGAGGCGGTCAGTTCGGAAAGCTCCATGGTCATCTCCAGAAAGCAGCTTCGATTTCTGTCTCATTTGATACAGCTTTTAAAGTATACTATACTTTCTTCTCTTTGTCAAGGAGAATTTTCTTGACACCGTACCCGCCGTCGCCTACAATACCGGAAGAAACAGAATACGCTTTCCGCGCCGTCGCGGCAGCGAAGAACAGGGAGGAAATCAAAATGTCGTCGGTTCTTGACCGTATCACGATCGGAGCTCCGGAGCTTTATCGCCGGGACGGAGAATTGGATTTCACGCTGGACGCGTCCTTCGTGCCGCTGCGCGGGCCGGACGGAAGCTGGACCTTTCTCCAGACCACCTTTTGCGAGGAGCCCTATTATCACGCCTTTTCCGGCACCCCCGAGAACGTCCTGGAAACGCCGGGGCTCTATGAGATGGATTACAACGGCTACACCGATTACCGCGGTTCGGGCGTGTGGGTCATGAGCGCCTACCGGTATCCGGACGGCTTACTGGCCGGGTTCTGCCACCGGGAGCTTCTGAACCACAACGATCCCGCCTTCGGGAACTGCTTTTTCATAGGTCTGGCGCTTTCGCGCGACAACGGGAAAAGCTGGAAATATCTGGGTGACGTCGCGGGGAACGTCCTGAACGGCAAACGGTATCTGCCAAACATGGGCGGTTGTCCTCTTCTGGTGCGCGACGGGTGGTTTTACGTCTATTTCAACGACTACGATCTCACCGGCCTTCAGCGGGTGACGGCGGCGCGGATGCGGGTGGACGAGACCCGCGAGGCGCTTCTGGCGGAAAAGCTGCCCGCCGTCTTCAAGTACACCGGCAGCGGCGTCTGGGCCACCGATCCCATGCGGGAGACCGGCGCGCGGATCCTGCCCGACGTGGGCTTCCGTCCGGACGCGCACGCCAAAGGCGTTTACTGCCGTCCCCTCGACCGGTACCTTCTGACCATGCAGACCAACGGAGAGGCGCGTCTTCTGCTCTTTTTCTCCCGGGACTGCGAGCACTTCGACGAATACCTCGTTCTGGACGAGGCCGAGGAAGGCAAATGGATGCAGCCCTATTCCTTCTTTATCACCGCCGACGGCGATTCTTCCGACGATATGAACGAAGTGGGAAGCTCCTTTTACGTGTATTATCCCCGTAAAGGGCTTCTCGGAAACGAAAAAGACGGCGTCGGGTACGATCACGACGACGTCTACCGCCGTCTGATCACCGTGAAATAACGCCGGACCCTTCCCTGATCTTCCGTCCGTTTTTGCGCATATGCCGAAAAAGCCTCCGGCCCGCGTTCCCGCGGGCCGGAGGCTTGCTCATTCTTTGCTTATTTTCTTGCGGCGAAGTAGCCCCACTGGTAGGCATTGGGGCCGATGGATTCCTGGACGGTGTACTCGGTCTGGCAGGGATAGCGGTACACGTCGAGATAACTCTCCGCGCCGGGCCAGATAAAGGCGCCGGGGAAGATGTTGTCCTCCCGGAGCATGCGGATCATCTCGCCGTTCGGGAAGCTCCAGCCGTGGGGGCCGAAGACCGTGATGCCGTCGGGGGCTTCCTGGCCGGTGATGCGGCTGTCGTGGTGCAGGACGTTTTCGGGGCAGCGCGGGCCGATCCCGGTGGTGTAGCAGAGGTTGATGGGGTTGGCGCCGGCGGCGAACTGCGCCGCGTCGATGGCCGCAGCCAGATACTCTTCTTTCCCGGTCAGGTAGTGGGCCCGGAGGAGCTCCACGTTGTGGGGGATGGTGTAGAAGCTGGAATAGGGGCCGACGCGGGTCATCTGCGGATCGCCGGTGGTCAGGCGGAAGGGAGTCTCCCGGCCGCACTTCACCGCCCGGTCGGCCGCGGCGATGATGGACGCCCGGCACTCTTCCTTCAGCTTTTCGTCCCCCGTGCCTTGGGGCAGGGTGGCGCAGATAAAGGCGGCCTCGTAATTCATCGGGGAATGAAGCTCGTGATAAAGCCTGTCGCAGTCCTCTCTTCCGGTCAGGCGGAAGAGATCGGCGGCGGCCAGCTCCCGCTGGATCTTCAGGCGCATGTGCGCCATACGGGTCCACTTGTGCCACTCTTTGGCGTATTTTTCGGCGTAATCGCGTTCGGCCCAGTCAAAGGCACGGACCGCCGATTCCTCGTAGAGCTTTGAAAGCTTTTCGTCGCTTCTCCGGAGGGCATAGGCCATCCGGGCCGCCGCCGCGGCGTAGAACCAGGACGCCCAGAAGTCGGGCTTATAGGCGTAGGTCTTCCAGCTGTCCTGCCAGGCGCACTGGCCGATGATGGGGTGCTCCTCCTGCTCGGCCCCGCCGCGGACGCCGCCCTCGGG
>CACYBP010000130.1 GCA_902772625.1 Oscillospiraceae bacterium | reverse complement strand
TAACACAGTTTCAAGAAAAAGGCAAGTAAAAAGACTATACATTTCAGGAAAAAAGTTGTATAATATCCGTAAATGGAAAGAGGGTATCTTTGCCAAATGCGACGAACCCCGATCGGGGAAGCCCGGGAAAGGAATCTGGAAACATGATCAAGAAGATGCTGATCGCCGAAGACGACGCCAATATCGCCGTGCTTCTGCGCCTTTATATGGAGAAAGAGGGCTTCGAGGTCTCTCTGGCTTCCGACGGCGGGGAGGCCATGCGGCTTTACCGCACGATACGCCCGCACATCATCCTTCTGGACGTGATGATGCCGGTGATGGACGGCTGGCAGATCTGCAGCGAGATCCGCCGGGAAAGCGACGTGCCCATCATCATGCTCACCGCCCGGGGTGAAACCAACGACCGGATCACCGGCCTGGAGGGCGGGGCCGACGATTATATCGTCAAGCCCTTCGAGATGCGGGAGGTCATCGCCCGGGTCCACGCGGTGATGCGCCGCTCGCTGCCCCAGACCATCGAGGACAAGAAGACCGTCTCCTACGACAAGCTTCTGGTGAATATGGAAAGCTACCAGCTGATCATCAACGGCAAGGCGGTGGAAGCGCCGCCCAAGGAGATCGAGCTGCTCTATTTCCTGGCCTCCAATCCCCACAAGGTCTTCACCCGGGACCAGCTTCTGGATCAGGTGTGGGGCTTTGAATACTCGGGAGATACCCGCACGGTGGACGTGCATATCAAAAGACTGCGCGAAAAGCTGGAGGGAGTCAGCGACAAATGGATGCTGAAGACCGTCTGGGGCGTGGGGTATAAGTTCGAGCTTCTGAATTCATGAAAAGACTTTACGTCAAGATCTATCTCCGGCTGCTTCTGGTCCTGGTCTTCTCGGTGGCGGTGCTGATGGGCGTGTTCTTCTATCAGATCTACGTCTATTCCGAGGAGGAGACCCGGGGCATCCTCAGGCGCGACGCCGAGAGGATCGCCTCCTCCATTGACGTGTATTTCGAGCTGTACGGCGTCCCGGTGGACATGATCTCCGACAGCGTGCGCTCGGTGGCCGAAAACTCCGGAGCCGAGGTGCTGATCGTCAACACCGAAGGCGACGTCCTGTTCAAGGCCAACAAGGACGAATTCCACGATTATTTTTCCACCTACACCTACGTCCCCGACCGGACGAATATCGGCAGAGCCATCGTGGACCGGGTGGTCACCGAGGGGGAATACGCGGGCTCCGACACCCTCTCGGATTATTATCCGGGGCAGGTGTTCACCGTGGGCGTGCCGGTGCGGTCCTATACCGGCGAGCGGATCTACGGCGTGGTGCTCCTCTCCACCGGAGAGGCCTTTCTGACCACCATCGCCTCGGATCTCGGGGCGATGGCTCTGATCTCTCTGGCCCTGACCCTGGCGGTATCTCTGTTTCTGACCTATTTCACCACCTCCCGGGTGGTGAAGCCCATCAACGAGATGTGCCGGACCGTGACCGCCTTCTCCCGGGGCAATTTCGAGTCCCGGGTGGAGATCCGCGGACAGGACGAGATCGCCGAGCTGGGCAAGGCCTTCAACGAAATGGCCCTCAACCTGGAGAAGACCGAAAACATCCGCCAGGAATTCGTGACCAACATCACCCACGAGCTGAAGACCCCCATGACCACCATTTCGGGCTTCGTGGACGGCATCCTGGACGGGACCATCCCGAAGGAGCGGCAGGACGAATACCTCCGGGTGGTGTCGGCCGAAACGCGCAGGCTTTCCCGTATGATTTCCCAGACGCTTTTGGCCTCCAAGCTGACCACCGGGGAAAAGGAAATCGAAAAAAAGCCCTTTGATCTGGCCGAGACCATGCGCCGCACCTTTTTGGGCTTCGAGCAGCTGGTGGAGGCGAAAAAGCTCTCCTGCGAGATCGAGATCCCCGAATCGGCCGTGACCGTCATGGCGGACCACGATTCCATCGTGCAGGTGCTTTATAATCTCATCGACAACGCCGTCAAGTATTCCTTTCAGGGGGGAAAGCTCCGTCTGACCCTGAAAAAGACCGGGGACAAGGCCCGGGTGGAGGTGTTCAACACCGGCCGCGGCGTTTCCGCCAAGGCGCTCCCCTTTATTTTTGACCGGTATTACAAAGCCGATACCTCCCGCGGCATCGACCGCGAAAGCTTCGGGCTCGGCCTTTACATCGTGAAGACCATCCTGAACCGGCACGGCGAAAGCATCGCCGCCGAAAGCGAGGAGGGCGTTTACTGCCAGTTCACCTTCGCGCTTCCCCTGGCGTGACTCCCGCAAAAGAAAGCTTCCCCGGGAGAAAACCGCACGCGGTTTTCTCCCGGGGATTTTTTCTGCCTTACCGCGCGGCGTCAGCCGGGGCTCCGGCGGCAGGAAAGGAAAGGACGCGCGAAGAGCGCTCAATCCGCTTTTTCCGGGGCGGTTTCCGCCGGAGGAAGAGAGAGGATCCGCGTGCCGTCCCGG
>CACYBP010000129.1 GCA_902772625.1 Oscillospiraceae bacterium | reverse complement strand
GGCTGAGAAACAAACTCTGACGACAAGGCGGCGCAAAGCCGCGAAAGGACGCCATGAAACCCTATATTCTCTTCGTCTGTTCCGCCAACACCTGCCGCAGCGCCATGGCGGAGGCGCTTTTCAATCATTACGCCGCAAAGGCGGGGATCTCCCTTCGCGCCCGCTCCTGCGGGCTTGACGCCGAGGAGGGGCTTCCGGCCTCTCTGGGCGCGATCGAGGCCATGGAGGCCTACGGCATCGATCTTTCCTCCCACCGGACGCAGAGGATCTCGGCGGAATTGATGAAAAACGCCCTGATGATCATCACCATGACGAAAGAAGAGGCGCAGTATCTCACCGCCCTTCTGGAGCACAGCCCGGAGCTTCAAAAGCGCGTTTCGGCGCTGGAGCCCGATATCCCCGAGCCCTACGGGGGCGACGAAAGCGATTACCGCCGGGCGGCGGCGATGCTGGACGAGGTGCTTTCGGCCCTGGCCGGAGCCAACGAAGGAGGAGATCACCGTGCTTGACAAACCTTCCTGGGAGATCGTTCCCATGACGCTGGAGATGGCGGCCGAGGGCAACGTGCTGGAAAGCAGATGCTTTACGGTGCCCACCTCCGAAAACCTTCTGCGCATCGAACTGATGAAGCCCGAGGCCATCTATTTCGCCGCGGTCTCCGAAGGGAGGCTGGTGGGATACGTGGGGATGCAGTCGGTCCTGGACGAAGGGTACATGATGGATCTGTGCGTCGATCCCGACCGGCGGCGGGAGGGCATCGCCCGCGCCCTGATGGAAAGACTTCTGGAGGGGGCCGAAAAGGCGGAGCTCTCTTTCGTCACCCTGGAGGTCAGGGTCTCCAACGAGCCGGCCAAGGCGCTTTACGCCTCTCTGGGCTTCGAACAGGTGGGGGTCCGGCGGGATTATTACGCCAATCCCATCGAAAACGCCCTGCTTCTGACGAAATATCTGCGAAAAGAGAAAGAAAATGATCCTCCTCGGAATTGAAAGCTCCTGTGACGACACCTCCGCCGCGCTGGTGGAGGACGGAAGAAGGATCCTCGCGGTCAAGACCCTTTCCCAGATCGACATCCACAAGGTCTACGGCGGCGTGGTGCCGGAGATCGCCTCCCGGAAGCATCTGGAGACGGTTTCGGGCCTTGCGGAGGAGGCGGTGAGGGAGGCCGGGATCCGGAAAAGCGATATCGGCGCCGTGGCCGCCACCAACCGGCCCGGCCTGATCGGGGCGCTTCTCACCGGCTTTTCCTTTGCCAAGGGGGCTGCGTATTCCCTCGGGGTGCCCCTGGCGGCAGTGAACCACATCGCGGGGCACGTGGCCGCAGCGTATCTGGCCTTTCCGGAGCTGGAACCGCCCTTCCTGGCGCTCTCGGTCTCGGGCGGAAACACCCTTTTCATCAAGGCCGAGACTTACACCCGTATGTGCGTTCTGGGCTCCACCCGGGACGACGCCGCGGGGGAGGCCTTCGACAAGATCGCCCGGGTGATGGGGATCCCCTATCCGGGCGGCGCCGAGATCGACAGGCTCGCGAAAGCCGGACGGGAAAAATACGGCGTGGAGGAGGCCGAAAGGCTTTTCCCCCTGCCGCGCCCGTGGTTTGAGGACGCGCCGCTGGACACCTCCTTTTCGGGCCTGAAGACCGCCTTTATCAATACGTTCCATCACGCGGAGCAGACCGGGGAAGAATTTGATCCCCTTCTCGCCGCCGCCTCGTTTACCGAGGCGGTGGGGGATATCCTGATTTCCCGGGTGGAATGGGCGCTTTCGCGCGACGATTCCCGAAAGCTCGTGGTGGGCGGCGGGGTCGCGGCGAATTCCCGCCTGCGGGAAAGGCTTCTGGAAACCGCCGAAAAAACGGGCGTGAAGCTTTATATGCCGCCCCTCTCCTTCTGCGGGGACAACGCTGCCATGATCGCTTCCCAGGGATATTACGAGCTTCTGGCGGGAAGGACCGCGGAGCTGTCTGAAAACGCCTACGCAAGTCTTGAGGAAGCCCCCGGCGGCTTCTGATCCGCTTTTGAAATATCAGCACGCAAGGAGTGTAACGTATGAAACTCGGCATCATCGGTCTGCCCAACGTGGGCAAGAGCACGCTGTTCAACGCCCTGACCAAAGCGGGGGCGGAGGCGGCCAACTATCCCTTCTGCACCATCGACCCCAACGTGGGCGTCGTGCCGGTGCCCGACGCCCGGCTTGCCGAGCTTTCCCGGCTGTACCAGCCCGCCAAGACCACCCCGGCGGTGATCGAATTCGTGGACATCGCGGGCCTGGTGCGCGGAGCCAGCAAGGGGGAGGGCCTCGGCAACAAATTCCTCGCCAACATCCGCGAGGTGGACGCCGTGGTGCACGTGGTGCGGTGCTTTGAGGACGAAAACGTCATCCACGTGGACGGCAGCGTCAATGCCTCCCGGGACATCGAGACCATCAATCTGGAGCTGATCCTTTCGGATCTGGAGATCCTGGAGCGCCGGATCGACAAGACCCGCAAGGCCGCCAAAGGCGACAAGGCGCTGGAGGGCGAGGTCGCGCTTCTTGAAAGGCTCAAGACCCACCTGGAAGAGGGGAAACCCGCCCGCACCTTCGAGACCGACGACAAGGAGGCGGCGGTGATCTCCACCATCGCCCTGCTTTCGGCCAAGCCCATCATCTACGCCGCCAACATGAGCGAGGAGGATTTCACCCGCGGCGCCGAAAAGAATCCCCTTTACGCCGAGGTGGCCGCGGTGGCCGAAAAAGAAGGCGCGAAGATCCTTCCCATTTCGGCGAAGACCGAGGAGGAGATCGCCGCTCTCGACGAGGAGGATCAGAAGATGTTCCTCGAGGAGCTGGGCGTGGAGGAATCGGGGCTTGACCGGCTGATCAAGGCGTCCTACGAGCTTCTGGGGCTGATCTCCTTCCTGACCTCCGGCAAGGACGAATGCCGCGCCTGGACCATCAGAAAGGGCACCAAAGCGCCTCAGGCCGCCGGGGTCATCCACTCGGATTTCGAGCGGGGCTTCATCCGCGCCGAGGTGGTCTCCTACAAGGATTTCCTCGCCTCGGGCGAAAACATGGTCACCGCCAAAGAAAAAGGCCTCGTCCGCAGCGAGGGCAAGGAATACGTCATGCAGGACGGCGACATCGTCCTGTTCCGGTTCAACGTCTGACAGAAGAAAGGATCTGGGAATATGTATCGGATCGTCTCTTTCAATCTGCGCTACGACACGCCGCACGACGGGCTCCAGCAGTTTCCGAACCGCCTTCCCTTTATTCTCGAGACCCTCCGGCGGAAATCGCCCGACGTGATCGGGTTCCAGGAGGCGCTTCAACACATGCGGGAATCGCTCCGGGACGCCCTGCCGGAATATGATTTTGCGGGCGGCGGCCGGGACGAGGACCGGTTCGGCGAATGCTCCTTGGTGGCCTTCCGGCGGGATAAGTTCAATCTCAACGAGTGCATGACCTTCTGGCTTTCGCCTACCCCCGATCTCCCGGGCTCGCGCTTCCCGGAGGATCAGAGCGACTGCCCCCGGGCCTGCACCATGGTGTCCCTGACCGACACCGGGAACGGAAAGACCTTTGCCGTCTATAATCTCCACACCGATCACGAGGGAAAAATCGCAAGGCTCCGGGCCTCAAAGGAGCTTCTGGAGCGCATCGCGCAGGATACGAAGCGGCGTGACCTGCCCTTCGTCATGACCGGCGACTTCAACGCCGGTCCCGAAAGTGAGGAAATCGGACTGCTTCTCGGGGCGGGGCTTCGCGATCTCGCGGCGGGTTCCGGCCCGACCTTCCACAATTACGGCCGGGAAAATCCCCCCGCCGACTGGAAGATCGATTACATCTTCGCGCCGGAAAGCGTGACCTGCGCGGGATATCGCCTTTGGAAAGAGAAGAAGGGAGAACTTTTCCTTTCGGATCATTATCCGGTGGCGGCCGAGGTGGAATTCTGATGGAAGCCGAAACGCCGCGCTACGGGAAAACGCACCGTATCCCCCTGATCGACACCGTGCGGGGGATCATGATCTTCTACGTGGTGTTCTATCATTTCTTATACGATCTTCTGGATTTCCGCCTGATCTCGCCGGTCTGGCTGACCTCCACGCCGATGGTGATCGTGCATTTCATCAATTTTTCGATCTTCATCTCCTTTTCGGGGATCTCCTGCCGGCTTTCCCGCAATAACTGGAAGCGGGGGCTCCGGCTTCTGGGGGCGGCGTATCTGGTGACCCTGGTGACCTGGGTGATGGATCACGGGTATTACGTGCGGTTCGGGATCCTGCATCTTCTGGGGCTTTCGGCGATCCTCTTCGCCGCGCTGGAAAGCCTCCGGCGCCTTCTTGCGAAGCGCCTTCCGCCCCTTTCCGAAAAAGCGGAGCGGGTATGGGATCTCGTTTTGCCGGCTCTGTCGCTCGCGGCCTTCTTCCTGACGTATTTCACGGTCTTTTCCCGTTCGTTCGACGTGGAGTATCTTGGGTGGCTGGGCTTCCGGAGCGCGGACTACGCCTCCTCGGATTATTTTCCGGTGATCCCCTTCTTCTTCCTCTATCTCTTCGGCGCCTTCGTCGGAAAATGGATCGTCCGGGGGAAATTCCCCGCGTGGTTTTATACGGCGCATATCCCCTTTTTCGACAGGGTGGGAAGACACACCATCTGGATCTATCTTCTGCACCAGCCGGTGCTTTACGGCGTCGCCTGGCTCCTTTACACCCTGAAAAAGTGAAAAAGAGAATAAGAAAAGCCGGACCGG
>CACYBP010000128.1 GCA_902772625.1 Oscillospiraceae bacterium | reverse complement strand
GCGCCTTCAAGGTACCACGGACGGGGGAGGATGTCAAGACTCAATTTGTAAATTATTCCAGACTTTTCCGAAAAAAGCGGGAACCGACGGGGGGCCTGTTTCGTCAGAATACTCCGGGAAAAGAAACGGCCACCGGAGTTCCCGCCGGTCCCGACGCGGCGGAAGAAGGCGAAGTCCGAAGGGCCGAAAAAAGCTTCCCGGGTGATTGACTTTCCCGCGATCATCGTATATAATAAAGAGTAAAGAAAAATCGAAAAACGCATCCGTACACAAGGGGGATAAAGCCTTTATGGGAGAGCATGCCGTCCGTGAGGAAAAGAAAGGAATGAACAAGGGACTGAAGATCGGGATCATCGTCGCCTCGGTTCTCGTTGTCGCACTGCTGGCAGGAGTCGGGGGATTTGCCTGGTTTGCCAATAACGAGGTGTCCAAATACGACCGGATCTATCCGGGCGTGGAAGCGGCGGGAGTCGATCTTTCGGGAATGACGAAGGAAGAGGCGATGGAAGCCATCAAGGCGAAAAGCGTCTCGGACTTCGGCGACAAGAGCTTTACGCTGGTCTATGAGGACTGCCGCCTGCCGGTCACGGCCGGCGAAGCCGGGATCTCCTACGACGCTGCGGCGATGACCGGCGAGGCCTACGACGTGGGCCGGGGAGGCTTCTTCTTTCTGAACTTCCTGCGCCTGAAGGATAAAAACGCCAAAAACACCGTGGAATCCGTGATTACCCGCTCCACCGATATCGTGGCCTCCAAGGTCAGCCAGTTCGCGAATCTTGTCAACAGCGACGCCACCGACCCGTCCTACGTGATCACGCCCACCGTCATCCGCATCGACAAGGGCGTGGAGGGCCGCGTTCTGGACGAGGAAGCTTTGACCGAAGCCTTGACCGAAAGGATCGAATCGCTCTCCTTCGGTGACGTGGAGGCCGTGACCCGCGCCACCGCCCAGGGAGCGCTGGATCTTCAGGCGATCTACGACGAGATCTACTGCGAGCCTACCGAATCCGAGATCCTTTACGTTCCGCTGGACTGGACCGAGGAGACAGCCGATCAGTATTCTGAGGAAGACCTCGCCGCCTACAAGGGCACGCACAAATATTTCCTCTCCAAGGGGAACGTGGGGAAGAGCTTCGACCTGGCCGCCGCGAAGGCGGCTCTGGAAAATTCCGAAGACCGGAACGTCGAGATCCCCATCATCATCGCCGAGCCGGAGGACACCACCGAGGAGATCGAGGCGAAGCTCTTCCGCGACGTCCTGTCCACCTGGACCACCAAGCTCAACACCGGGGAGGTCAACCGCACCCACAACATCGACCTGGCCGCCGCGGCCATCAACAATCACGTGGTGTGCCCCGGGGATATCTTCTCCTATAACCAGACCGTCGGTCCGCGCACCACGGCCCGCGGCTACCGCGACGCCAAGATCTTCGTCCAGGGCGAAATCGTGGACGGCACCGGCGGCGGCATCTGCCAGCTCTCCAGCACGCTCTATATCGCCACCCTGCTCGGCGGACTTGAACCCACCGAACGCTATCCGCACCGCTTCGCGGTTTCCTATACCAAGCTCGGTCAGGACGCCACGGTGGCCTGGAACTCGCTGGATTACAAATTCAAGAATACCTCCAACTGGCCGATCCGCATCGAGACCTCGCGCTCCGGCGGATCCCTGACCGTCACCATCCGCGGCACCAAGGAGGATACCTACAAGTACGAGCTTTCCTCCACCCAGACCGGCACCATCAATTACAATAAGCGCACGGTGTATCTCCAGGTGGGCGGCGCCGCCGCCAACGAAAAGGGCCTGACCAAGGTCGGCCAGAGGAAGACCGAAGGCGGCATCACCGGGTACACCAGCACCACCAAGCTGATCAAGAAGGATCAGAACGGCAACAAGATCTCCGAATCCTTCGTCAACAACTCCACCTACAAGACCCAGGATCAGGTGGTCTATATCGCGGCGTATCTGGATTCCTCCGGAAAGCCCATCACCGACGCCAAGGGAAATCTCGTGGATAAGAGCAAGCCCGCCGAAAGCGAAAAGCCCGCCGAGAGCGAAAAGCCGGCTGAGAGCGAAAAACCCGCCGAAAGCGAAAAGCCCGCCGAAAGCGAAAAGCCCGCCGAAAGCGAAAAGCCCGCCGAGAGCGAAAAGCCCGCCGAAAGCGAAAAGCCCGCCGAGAGCGAAAAACCGGCTGAGAGCGAAAAACCGGCTGAGAGCGAAAAACCGGCTGAGAGCGAAAAACCGGCTGACAGCGAAAAACCCGCCGACGGCGACGCCTCGGGCGACGATTGACAGGACCCGGGGATCAAGACCCGACAATAGTGCAGCAGATTCCGCCGGAAGGAGCCTTTCCCTCCGGCGGGATTTTCTTTTGGTTCTATAATAAATGTTGGGGTCAGGCAAAGAGCCTGACCTCAATGTGTAAAAAAACAGTTGAGCATAGAAGAGAAATCCTTTAT
>CACYBP010000127.1 GCA_902772625.1 Oscillospiraceae bacterium | reverse complement strand
GGAATATGCCCCAGGAGGGCTGATCTCCAAGGAAAAAGCGCCGGACGCCCTCCGGCGTCCGGCGCTTTTCCCGCGTTCTGATCCCGTTCCCTTTTCTTACGTTTCTTGATGCCGCGGCCTTTCGCGGCGATGCGAAAGCGAGGTCTTTTCGTGAAGGAGCCAGGCATGCCCGCCTGTCCCGTGGCGGCGGCGCTCACCATCCTCAACAATCCCTGGAAATTTCTCATCGTCAGGAGCCTTTCCGAAGGGCCTCTGCGCTTCGGCGAGCTGAAAACGCGGGTGACCGGCATTTCCCCGAAGGTGCTTTCGGGCTCTCTTGCCGATCTTCAGGAGGCGGGGATCCTTTCCCGCACCGTCCTGCCCTCTTCTCCTCCCCGCGCCGAATACGCCCTGACCGGGCTCGGGCGGGAATTCCTGCCGGTGATCGGGGCTCTCGCCCGCTTCGGGATGGCTTACAAGGCCCGCTTCCCCGAGCCGGAAAAGAAGGAGGAGGCGTGATCTCCGGTCACGCCTCACGCCTTACAAGCGCGTGGGGATCCCGGATAAAGGCGTCGAATTCGTCCTTCACCGAGTGATAGCCTATGGCAAAATAACCTTCCTCCGGATTCCAGGTCCCGTAGGCCCGGGCGGCTTTCAGAAGCCGCTTTTTTTCTTTTTCCGAAGGGGTCAGGCGGATAAGTCCTTCTTTTTCGGGAACGTCGTATTCTTCATGGATCATCTCGTAAAAGAATTCCAGCGTCGCGGCTTTCCCCTCCCGGAAGACCTCCTCCGCGGCGAGGGCGAGGGCGGTGTGATCGGGATTCTGCCGCACCGAGCGCATCGGCATCACGCTCTTCAGAGTGACCTTTCGCCCGGGAAGCTCCGCGAGGAAAGCGAGAAGCAGCTCCTTTGCCCGCTCTTTGGAAAGCATGCCGTCCTGCGCTCTGCCGGGAAGGATCACGGCGCGCTCAGGCATGACGCCCATGGCCCCGAGGCTTGAAAGAAACTCCCGGTCCCGCGCCCGGGCGAATTCCGCCCGGTCCATGGGATAGACGTGCCGCCCTTCGTGAAGCGGGCAGGGTTCCCCGTTTGCGAGAAAGGTCCTGACGAAGGAGGAGGAGCCGTCGGTGAAAAGAAGGCACCAGACCTCCTTTCCTCCCGCCGCCTCCCGGCAGAGGTCGACCCCGAGATTGGTCAGCTCGTCGTCCTGATGCGGCGCGAGATAGACCGACGCTTCTTTCTTTTCCATCTTTTTCACGGTCCTTTCCCTTCCTCCGCCCCGGCGGGGGGGTTTTCACGGCAGGAGCCAGCCCCGCTCCACCGCCCGGTCGAGATTCGCCTCGATCCAGGGAACAAGCTCCGGCATGAACTCCCGGATGATCGCGGTGCGTTTTTCCACAGACGCGCGGTGCGTCTTTCCCTCGATCCAGGTGTGTCCTCCGGTCAGGGTGTTGTGCAAAAGGGGCTGGAGCCTGTCCATAGAGGCGGCGTATTTCGCGTCGGGAGTCGTCATAGCGTCGAATTCCTCCCACAGGGAACGCAGCTTTTCGCCCGTTTCCCCGGGAAGACTTCCGAAAAGCCGGTCGGCGGCCGCCTTTTCCCGCGCTTCCTTGTCCAGATTTCCCTTTTCGTCGTAGGCGAAGGTGTCTCCGGCGTAGATCTCCACCAGGTCGTGCACCGCGCACATTTCCACTACGCGGCCGATATCCGCCTTTTCCGACGCGTATCCTTCAAAGAGCATCGCCATCACGGCGATGTGCCAGGAATGCTCGGCGTCGTTTTCCCGCCGGCTTCCGTCCACCAGGAGCGTCCGGCGTTCGATGGCGGTCATCTTGTCGATCCCGGCCGAAAAGAGGAGAAGGCGGTCGATTTTTTCGTCTCCGGTCCCCAGAAAGTCCCCGATTCCCATAAAGGCGCTCCTTTCTCATTTGCAGCTCGCGTTCCGGATCGCGGGGGGACGCCGCCCGCTTCCCGCGGGGCGGCAGGCCCTCCGCCGTCATTCTACCACGTCGCTCCTCCTCTTTGCAACAGCGGGGCGCGAAAAGCTCTTGCAATTGCGAAAAAAGTATGATATGTTTGGAATATATTCGACCCGAAGGGGGACGCGAAGATGCAGCATCCTTATCTGTATTTTTCATCGGCCGATGAGAAAAGATACCGGGAAAAGCTCGCACGCGACGAAGGCGCGCGCACGCGCTATGAAAACGCGGTAAAGGACGCCGAAGCCGCCCTTTCCGAGCCCTTCGTCACCGAGGCCGAGGCCAACGGCCGGGACAGCCTTCACGCGAATTTCGGCCTGATCAATCAGCAGATCAACCGTCTTTCCCGCTCTCTCGGGATCAGATACCGGATCGAAGGGGATCTCCGGTGCGCCGCGCGGCTCAAGGAGATGCTTTTCCATTTCCTGACCTTCGAGCGCTGGTACGCCCTGAGCTACGTCCACCGGAAGCCGATCCCGTGGCATTCCGACCTTTGCTCCACCGGCACGACCCTCGCGGCGGCGACGGTCTTCGACCTGATCCACGACAGTCTGACCCCCGACGAGGCCTCAAAAATCGCCCGGGGGATCTTTGAAAAGGGCGTCATGCCCGCCTTTTCCGATTGGGTGCTTCCCGAAACGCGGATCCACGCGCTGGATTCCATGGGGCACAACTGGTGGGCGGTGTGCATCGGGGAAAGCGCGGCGGCGCTTCTCGCCCTCCGGGATCATCTGCCCGGGGAAGCCTGCCGGAGGATGCT
>CACYBP010000126.1 GCA_902772625.1 Oscillospiraceae bacterium | reverse complement strand
TTGTCGCGGTCGGGGCGTCCGAGCTCGGGCTTGAAGGGCAGGGAAAGCACCTTGTCGTGCTGGCGCAGGAACCAGGTGTCGGCCTTGGAGCCGGCGAGACGGGTGCAGTGGATGCGGGACTGCTGGCCGGCGCCGACGCCGATGGCCTGGCCGTCCACGGCGAAGCAGACCGAGTTGGACTGGGTGTATTTCAGGGTGATCAAAGAGACGATCAGGTCGCGGGCCGCGTCGTCCGGAAGGGTCTTGTTGACGGTGACCAGGTTCCCGAGCAGGGCACGGTCGATCTTGAATTCGTTTCTCCCCTGCTCGAAGGTGACGCCGAAGACCTCCTTGTGCTCGGCGGGAGCGGGACGGTAATCGGGATCGATCTTCACGATGTTGTAATTGCCCTTGCGCTTGGTCTTCAGGATCTCCAGAGCCTCCGGCTCGTATCCCGGGGCGATGATACCGTCGGAGACCTCGCGCTTGATCATCTTCGCGGTGGTGACGTCGCACACGTCCGAAAGGGCGACCCAGTCGCCGAAGGAGCAGAGGCGGTCGGTGCCGCGGGCTCTGGCGTAGGCCATGGCCAGAGGCGATTCGTCAAGGCCTTCGATATCGTCCACGAAGCAGGCTTTTTTCAGCTTTTCGGGAAGCGGGATCCCTACCGCCGCGGAGGTGGGGCTGACGTGCTTGAAGGAGGTGACCGCCGGAAGGCCGAGAGCCTCCTTCAGTTCCTTGACCAGCTGCCAGGAATTGAAGGCGTCGAGAAAGTTGATGTATCCCGGGCGGCCCGAAAGGATCTCGATGGGCAGCTCGCTTCCGTCGCGCATATAGATCTTCGCGGGTTTCTGATTGGGGTTGCAGCCGTATTTCAGTTCAAATTCCTTCATGTCGCTTCTCCTTACTGATTCTTGTTCACAAGGCGGTTTTCAGCCTTGCCGGTTCCCAGATCCACGTATCTCACGTAGAGGGAGATCTTGTTGGCCTCGTCGAGGTTGGCCCAGAGTTCTTTCGTCAGTACGTCGATATCGTCGGGGATCGCGATGCGCTCCGGCTCGCCCTGGAAGGTGGGGATGGGGTTCCCGTCGGTGACGTAGGTGTGGATGAAATGTCCGAGGCCGGCCTTCGCGGGATAAGCGAAGGTGAAGCGGGCGCAGTCGCTTCCTTCGGCGTCGATGCTCTTGAGGATCGACATCTCATAAGTGAAGTCGTTTTCCCCGAAGGTCAGAAGGCCGCTGATGCGCGGGGTGAAATTCGGTCCGTCGGGCTCGAAGACGCGGGACGCGAGAGCTTCGGAAAAGCTCTTTCCCGCCTTCAGGCCTTCCAGGATGGTGTCGGTCTGGTCGCCGTTGGTGACGGCAAGCTTGTTTTCGTAAGATCCGATGGCGCGGTAGATGATCAGGCTGGGGTCCACCACCTTCGAAAGATCAAAGGGTTCGGTGAAGACGTCCCCGTCCTTTTCGGTGAAGACGCGGTTGCGGCTGTTGGTGCTGCGGCCCATGATGAAATAGGCGACGGCGGCTTTTTTCCCGTCGGCGCTCTTGCCGATGACGATGCCGCGGCCGACGTAGGGGTTGCCCTTCAGCCTTTCCTCGGGCGATGCGATCTTGTAGATGTCCATTCTGTTTTCCGTCCTTTCCCCGTATATCTCAGTTTTCTTTGGATACGATCTTCTTCGAGACCATCTCCGCCGCCTCCGGCAGGAGCTTCCATTCGGCCTCGCGCATGACTCTCTTCTGCAGGATCTCGGGGGTGTCCCCCTCCTCCACGGCCACGGCCTTCTGCAAAAGGATCTCTCCCCCGTCGGGGATCTCGTTGACGAAATGCACCGTCGCGCCGGTGACCTTCACGCCGCGGGCCAGAGCCGCCTCGTGTACCCGGAGTCCGTAGAACCCTTCCCCCGAGAAGGAGGGGATCAGCGAGGGATGCACGTTGAGGATGCGTTTTTCATACCGGGCGGTGAAATCCCCGCTGAGGATCGAAAGGAACCCCGCCAGGATGATTAGATCGGCCTTCGCCTCGGAAAGCGCCGTCAAAAGCGCCTTTTCAAAGGCCTCCTGCCCGCCGAGCTTCTTTTTGGAAAAGGCCAGAGCCGGGACTCCGGCCGCCTTCGCGCGCTCCAGCGCGTAGGCGGTGGGATTGCTGGAGATCACCAGGACGATCTCGCCGTGGGGGATCTCCCCTCTCTTTTCGGCGTCCAGAAGAGCCTGCAGATTGGTACCGCCGCCCGAAACCAGTACGGCGATCCGTGCTTTTTTCAGATCAGGCATCCTTTTTCTCCTTTCCGATCATGGATAAGAGCGGAAGCGCCACCCCGCCCAGGGCGTTGCCCGCCACCACCGTGAGAAGGAAAAAGAGGGTGGAAAGCGAATAGGCGCCCGCCGCCGCCGCGTAGAACATGTCGGCGATGGAATGCTCGAACCCCGCGAGGATGAAGACCGGGATGCAGAAGAGGATGCCGATGAAGCTCTTTTTGTCCCGGTAGGTGCTGACCGCGAGATACATCAGAACCCCGCAGAAGAAGGCGCGGATCAGGGTCTGGGGAAGCGCCTGGGTAAGCTTTCCCGCCCAGAGCGCCTCGGCCGAGGCAGCCGAAGCGGGAACGGCGTACCGGATCATGATCCCCGCGGCAAGAGTCGCCAGCGTGTTTCCCAAAAGCCCCAGGAAAAGCGCCGTCCACTCTTCTTTGCCGTGCTTTTCGGGGATAAAGCCCACCCGGCCGGTGAACAGGGCGTATCCCTTCACCGAGATCATCAGGAGGGCCACCGAGAAAAGCACCGCCGCCCAGATCTTTTCCTCCACCGCCAGATACACCGCGCCGCCGATGGCGATCAGGATCCCCGCCTGAAATCCGGAAACGGTTTTTCTCAGCATATCCTGATCCTTTCTTCATCGGAGGAGACGATCTCGCCGATGAGATAGGCGTCTTCGCCGGCACCGCGCAGAATGCGGATCGCCTCGTCGGCCTCGTCTCCGGGAACGGTGACGCTCATTCCCACGCCCATATTGAAGGTATTATACATGTCCCGCTCCGAAATGCCGCCGGTCTTCGCGATCAGATCGAAGATCGCGGGGGTCCTGACCGCCTTCTTCTCGATCCTGGCCGCGAGGCCCTCCGGAACAGAGCGCGGGATGTTTTCATAAAAGCCGCCGCCGGTGATGTGCGAAATGCCGCGCACGTGAATCTTTTCCAGGAGCGCGAGCACCGGCTTCACGTAGATCTTCGTGGGGGTCAGAAGGGTCTCCCCGAGGCCCTTTCCCCCGAGCTCCGCCACGGGAGAGGTGATGTCGGCCGAGCCCACGTTGAAGACCCGGCGCACCAGAGAAAAGCCGTTGGAATGGACGCCCGAGGAGGGCAGGGCGATCACCGCGTCCCCGGGACGCATGGTGTTTTTGTCCAGGATCCTGTCTTTATCCACGACGCCGGTGCAGTATCCGGCCAGGTCGTATTCCTCCTCCGGCATCATGCCGGGATGCTCAGCGGTCTCACCGCCGATCAGGGCGCAGCCCGCTCTCACGCAGCCCTCCGCCACGCCGCCGACGATGGAGGCAATGCGTTCCGGGACGTTTTTGCCGCAGGCGATGTAATCCAGGAAGAAAAGAGGCTTCGCGCCGACGCAGATCACATCGTTTACACACATGGCGACGCAGTCGATGCCGATGGTGTCGTGCTTGTCCAGAAGGAAAGCCAGCTTCAGCTTGGTGCCGACGCCGTCGGTGCCGCTTACCAGTACCGGATGCGGCGTATCCGCAAGATCCAGCTTGAAAAGGCCGCCGAAGCCGCCCACGTCGGAATAGACGCCGGGGATTTCAGTACGGGCTACGTGCTTTTTCATCAGCTCCACCGACTTGTATCCGGCGGTGATATCCACGCCGGCCGCGGCGTAGGCCTCGGAATGAGACGCGTATTTCATCTTTCTTTATTCCTTTCCGTTCCAGCAGTAGGTGCAAAGCTCCGAGGGATCCAGTCCGATGGCCTTGATCACACCCTCCAGCGACTGGAAATCCAGAGAGGCGAAGTGGAATTTCTCCGCGATGGCGCGCCGGAGGTTCTTTCCCCGCTCGGTGTCTCCGTCGGAATATTCGTCGATATGGGAAAGGCCCTCCTCTCCCTCCAGCTCCACGATCACCCGGCGGGCGATCAGCTCCATGTCGTTGGTGGCGCGGGAGAAATTCAGGAATTTGCAGCCGTACATGATCGGCGGGCAGGCCGAACGCATATGCACCGCCTTGGCTCCGTTTTCATAGAGGAAATCCACCGTTTCCTTGAGCTGAGTGCCCCGGACGATGGAATCGTCCACGAAGAGAAGATCCTTTTCGTGGATCAGCTCGGTGACCGGGATCTGCTTCATCTTGGCGATCTTATCCCGGTCGGACTGGTTCGCGGGCATGAAGCTGCGGGACCAGGTGGGCGTGTATTTGATGAAAGCGCGGGCGAAGGGAACGCCCGATTCGTTGGCGTACCCGATGGCGTGGGGCGTTCCCGAATCGGGCACGCCGCCCACGTAATCCAGCTCCCCGGTCAGGCCGGACTCCTCGTCCTTTTTGGCCAGGAGCGCGCCGTTGCGGTAGCGCATCATTTCCACGTTGACCCCCTCGTAGGAGGAGGTGGGATAGCCGTAATAGCTCCACAGGAAAGCGCAGATACGCTTTTTCTTTCCCGGGGGGATCAGGGTCCTGATCCCCTCGGGGTCGATTTCCACGACTTCGCCCGGGCCGATCTCCCTTTCGGGCGCGTAGCCGAGCTTTTCAAAGGCGTAGGATTCAAAGGACACCGCGTATCCGTCTTCGTTTCTGCCGACGTGCACCGGAAGTCTTCCCAGAAGATCCCGGGCCGCGATCAGCGAGCCGTCCTCCCGGAGGATCAGGATCGAGCAGGTCCCCTCTATCCGTTCGGCGGCGTATCGGATCCCCTCGGCAAAGCTTTCCTTCCGGTCGATCATGGCCGCCGCCAGTTCGGTGCTGTTGACCTTGCCGCCGGTCATGGCGTCGAAGTGCCCGCTGCTTTCCCGGAGGTATTCGTCCACCAGCTCGTCGGAGTTGCGGATGATCCCCACGGTGCAGATGGCGTAGGTCCCCAGATGCGAGCGCATCAGCATCGGCTGCGGATCGGTGTCAGAAATGCAGCCGATGGCGCTGGTGCCCTTCATTTCCGAAAAGATCCCCTCGAACTTGGTGCGGAAGGGAGCGTTTTCGATGCTGTGGATCCGGCGCTGGAGCCCGATCTCCGGGTCGTACGCGGCGAGTCCTCCCCGCCTGGTGCCCAGGTGGGAGTGGTAGTCGGTGCCGAAAAAGACGTCCAGAAGACAGTCCTTCTTTGAGGTGATGCCAAAAAAGCCGCCCATAGTTTACTTCTTTCCTTCAGTGATTGGGTTTATTTCGCGGAGAAGAACAGATCCGACAGGGTCATCGGCTGGATATACTCGCCGTCTTTATAGACGCGCATATTGCCCGAGGCGATCTCATCGATCAGCATGACCTTCCCGTCGGCGTCATAGCCGAACTCGAATTTGATGTCGTAAAGATCCAGGCCCTTCTCTTTGAGATCCCCGGCCACGATGGCGGTGATGTCCTGGGTCATCTTCTTGATGTCCTCGTACTGCTCGCCGGTCATGATCCCCAGGTCGACCAGTCCGTCCTTGGTGACCAGCGGGTCGCCCTTGGCGTCGTTCTTGAAGGTGGTCTCCACGTAAGCGGGCAGATCGGCGCCCTCTTCGATGTATTCGCCGTAGCGGCGGAAGAAGCTGCCCACCGCCTTGTAGCGGCAGATGACCTCAAGCCCGTGGCCGAAGACCTTGGCGGGAAGGACTTCCATGGTGGTGTTTTCCAGATCGGCCGAGACGTAATGGGTCTTGATGCCCGCGGCGTTGATCTTTTCAAAGAAATAGATGGACATGCGCAGATTCACGTCGCCCACGCCCTCGATGGTCAGACCGACCGAGTTCATACCCGGATCGAAAACGCCGTCGGCGCCGGTGCAGTCGTCCTTGAACTTCAGGAGGTAGTGGCCGTTATCCAGCGCGAAAACGTCCTTGGTCTTACCGGTGTACACAAGCTTCTTTTCCATTGTTTTTCTCCTTCTTTTTCCGATATGATGTATGGAAAGTGGTTTGACCCGCGAGGGCTCAGAGTTTTTCGGCGACGGCGCGGTCCTTTTCCAGAACCTTTTCGGCGTCGGCCTTTCTTTTGGCGGCCAGCCTTTCGGCAAGCGCCCCGTCAGAAACCGCCAGGATCTCGGCGGCCAGAAGCGCGGCGTTGGTGCCGCCGTCCACGGCCACGGTGGCCACGGGGATGCCGGTGGGCATTTCCACGGTGGACAAAAGCGCGTCCAGCCCGTCGAAATGCTTCGAGGCGCAGGGGATCCCGATCACGGGAAGGGTGGTGTTCGCGGCGATGGCGCCGGCCAGATGGGCCGCCATGCCCGCCGCGGCGATGATCACGCCGAAGCCCTTTTCCCGGGCCGTCAGCGCGAAGTCCCGCGCCTCCTCGGGCGTGCGGTGGGCCGAATAGACGTGGGCCTCGAAGGGGATCTCCAGAGCCGCGAGCTGATCGGTCGCCTTTTTGACGATGGGAAGATCGCTGTCGCTTCCCATGATGATACCGACTTTCTTCATATCGTTTTTTCCTCCTGAAAAAAGGTTATGGGCACACGCGTGCTTCTCCCGAAGCCCGTATGTGCCCAGACGGTCGGCGGTTTTCATCCCTCCGTCTCCTCCGTGGTGCTCCACGATGATTCCGTCAGTTGGCGAAGGGGGTGTTCAGTTCTTCCCGCGCGACCGGCCGGGTCAGGCCTTTCCGAAAAAGCAGAAGATCCCGCGCCGGGTACAGGGTGCGTTTCGCACGCTTACCGGCCGGGATCGGTTTTTTCGAAGCGACGGTACAGAAGGGCACGGCCCGTGCCCCGGCAGGGGCCGGACGGGGTCTTTTTCATTGCGGCGCTTTCACGGCGGTCCATGAAAATCGCTCCCTCCCTCAAAAAAGAAAAGCCTTGCCTTCTTCTTTTCGGCAAGACCGGAAATGAAACGGGACGTTCCCGCCGGGGGAACACTGCCCTGGTTTTCTCTCCTTTGCGCAATCTTGCCGATATCTCCGTATCGTCTTAAAGAATGTAGCTTTATTATACCAACGGGGCCGAAATTTGTCAACCGGAAGCGGCTATGCGGAATGGGTAAACTTTCGCGCTCCCCGCCCGGAAAAAGTGTGCATTTTTGACTTTGCCCCTTTCCGCCCGGTTTCTCCGGGAAGGAAGACCGGCGCGCGGCCGGCCTTCCTTCCGCGTCTTTTCGTTCAGCGGAGCGACTCTTTCCCGGAGGCGACGTCCTCGGCGAACTCCGCGTTCTGTTCGGGATAGGCCGAGAGCATGGGTTCGAGCTTCTCCCCCTTCTTTCTCAGGTAATAATTCTTCGTGATCTTTGCCACCGTCCCGCTGAGGAATATCACCGAGATCAGGTTCGGGATGGCCATCAGCCCGTTGAAGGTGTCCGAAATATCCCAGATCAGTTTGCTGGTGATCAGAGCCGAAAGCACGATCAGAAGCACGAAGATCACCTTGAAAACCACCACGGCGATCTTCTGTCCCTTCCCCTTCAGCCACTGGAAGCAGAATTCGGTGGCCTTTTCCCCGTAATAGGACCAGGCGATAATGGTGGTAAAGGCGAAAAGCGGCAGGATCACCGAGATCGCCACCGTCCCGAACACGCCGAAGTTTTCGGAATAGATCAGAAGCGAGGTGACCGTGTCGTCCTCTTCCCCGGTAAAGGCCGAAAGATTCATGCTGGAAAGCATCATCAGGGCCGACAGGGTGCAGATGATGAAGGTGTCGAAGAACACCTCGAACACGCCCCAGAGTCCCTGGCGCACCGGCTCCCGCGTTTCAGACGCCGAGTGGGCGATGACCGAGGAGCCGAGGCCGGCTTCGTTGGAAAAGACGCCGCGGGCCATGCCCTTCCGGATGACCGTGGCGAAGGCGTAGCCCATGATGCCGCTGCCCGCCGCGCGGAAGCTGAAGGCCTTTTCGAAGATCAGGGCGAAGGCTGCGGGCACCGAAGCGACGTTTCTGAGAATAGCGAAGATCGCCATCACGATGAAGAGAAGCGACATGAAAGGCACGATCATGGAGGCGACGCGCCCGATCCGCTTGATGCCGCCGATGATGATCACGGCCACCAGGACCGCCACGATCACCCCGATCACAAGCTTCAGGATGAACGCGCTTTCCTCACCGAAGATCTCCGAGAGGGAGCCCGAGAGGATACCGGAGATCTTGTTGGTCTGCACGCCGCTCATGCCCACGGCGGCCAGCATGGTGAACACCGCCGCCACGTATCCCAGCCACTTCCACTTCAGGCCGTAGCTGATATAATAGAACGCGCCGCCCGAGAGGTTCCCCTCTCCGTCCTTCTTCCGGTAATAAAGGCCCAGAACGTTTTCGGCGTAGTTGGTCACCATGCCGAAGAAGGCGGAGACCCACATCCAGAACACCGCGCCGGGGCCGCCGGTGAGGATCGCGGAGGTGACGCCCACGATGTTGCCGGTGCCCACGGTGCCTGAGATCGCGGCCGAAAAGGCCTCGAACTGCGACACCGAGCGGGTGCGGGTGTCGGCTTCTTTTTTCCGGCCGACGCCCTTCAGGGTCGGGATGATGGTGGTCTTCCACGAATCGCCGAACTTCCGGATCTGCAGAAAGCCCGTCCGGATCGAAAGCAAAAGGCCGGTGCCCAGGATCAGGATGATCACCGGCCAGCCCCATACCACGTCGTTGACGGCCTTATTGACCGCCTCCACGCCTTCCAGGAAACGATTCCACATACAAATAACTCCCTTCGGGATCAGAATGGAAACAAAAAAGAGCCAAAGACAAGCTTTGACTCCGGTATGCCCTTCCGTCCCGGAAAAAGGGGGATCCTCCCGCCCTGATCCGACGCGAAACGGTACTCCGTCCTTTTGCCTGAGAGATTTGGCTTTCGCCTTGCACCTTCGGCACCCAATAGATGGACTTCTCCGGAGCGCTATCCACGCGCAGTCTTTTCCCGGGGGAACCTGAGAGTTTTACTCCTTCGGCGGCTTTCGCTCTTTCCTGCGCGCTTCCTTTAGCTTTATTCTGTTTAGGTCAGTATATCATAACTTATACCGTTTTGCAAGGGCATTCTGCATAATCATTCACTTTATAAAGTCCCGTTTTTCTCCTCTCACCCCAGGATCGGCTGGTCGAAGGCGAAAAGCGCTTCGTTGATGGCGTAGATATCGTAATTCCCGTTTTTGATATAGTATTCGATGATCACGTCGAAGGTGCTGCTGGGCGACAGGGCGAACCCCGCCTTGCGCAGAAGGTCCTCGGTCTCCGGCAGGGTCAGCTCCAGTGCCACCGCGAAGGCCAGCGCCGTGGCCTTTCCCGGACGGTAGGCGGGATCGGAACGGATCTTGGAGAAGAGCTTCCGGTCCACGTTGGCCTTTTTGTAACAGGCCACGTCGGTCATGCCCTTTTCGTCGATCTTGCGGAGAAGGGTCCGGGAAAAGCTCTCGTCCAGGCTCTTCACCGCGTTCTGAAGGCCCTCGGGGAGGTCTCCGGGAAAAGAAGC
>CACYBP010000125.1 GCA_902772625.1 Oscillospiraceae bacterium | reverse complement strand
TGATAAAGCCGGACCATCTCCTCCGCAGGCACGTGCCCGCAGGGGCTCATCTCGTCGGTGTGCAGATGAAGCTCGGTAAGAAAGCTCACGAATTGGCCTCCATGGATTTTTTCTGGGAAGCGATGCGCATCCGCATGGCGCGGTCCAGAATGGCTTTGCGGATCCGGATGGCGTCGGGCGTAACTTCAAGAAGCTCGTCGTCGGCCAGGAATTCCATGCACTGCTCCAGGCTCATCTTTCTCGGCGGGATCAGGCGGAGCGCCTCGTCGCTGCCTGACGCGCGCATGTTGGTGATGTGCTTTTTCTTGCAGACGTTGACGGCCAGATCCTCCGGCTTCGGAGAGACGCCCACCACCATGCCTTCGTACACCATGGTGCCGGGTTCGATAAAGAGAATCCCGCGCTCCTGTGCGGCGTAAAGGCCGTAGGAAACGGCTTCGCCGGTCTCAAAGGCAATGAGGGAGCCGGTGGCGCGGCGGCTGATATTGCCCTTGACGGGCTGGTAGCTGTCGAAGACCGAATTCATGATACCTTCGCCGCGGGTCTCGGTCATAAAATCGTTGCGGTATCCGAAAAGACCGCGTGCCGGGATGGTGTATTCCAGACGCGTGCGGGAGATCATCTGGTTCATCTTGACAAGCTCTCCGCGCCGTCTGCCCATGGATTCCATGACGGTGCCCATGCTTTCGTTGGGAACGTCGATCAGGACGCGCTCCACCGGTTCGCATTTCACGCCGTCGATCTCTTTATAAAGCACCTTCGGGGGCCCGACCTGGAATTCGTATCCCTCGCGGCGCATGGTCTCGATCAGGATGGAAAGGTGCATCTCTCCCCTGCCCAGCACCATGAAGGCGTCGGTGGAATCGGTATCCCGCACCTTCAGGGAAACGTCCTTCAGAAGCTCGCGGTAGAGCCTGTCGCGCAGATTGCGGGAGGTGACGTATTTGCCGGACTGACCGGCGAAGGGGCTGTCGTTGACCGAGAATTCCATTTCCACTGTGGGCTCCGAGATCTTCACGAAGGGCAAAGGCTCCACGGCGTTCGGCGCGCAGATCGTATCACCGATGTTGACGTTCTCAATACCCGCCAGAGCCACGATGTCTCCGGCATAAGCCGCGTCCACCGGCTTTTTGGCAAGCCCGTCGAATTCATAAAGATAGATGGCCTTGGCCTTGATCTGCTCATCGGGATTGGAATAGGTGGTCAGGACGATATCCTGTCCCTTCTTCACCGTGCCGCGCTCCAGACGGCCGATGGCGATCCTTCCCACGTAGTCGTTGTAATCGATGGCCGATACCAGCATCTGGAGAGGCGCGTTTTCGTCTCCCTCAGGCGGATCGAAGTAATTCACGATCATGTCGAAAAGCGGCTTCAGATCGGTGCCCTGCGTGTGCGGATCGGTGGAAGCGGTGCCGTTGCGGCCCGAAGCGTAGATGATCGGGGCGTCCAGCTGCTCACCGCTGGCGTCCAGCTCCATCAGAAGCTCCAGGACTTCGTCGATGACCTCGTCCACCCGGGCGTCGGGACGGTCGGTCTTATTGATCACCACGATGACCTTGTGGCCCAGCTCCAGCGCGCGGGAGAGCACGAAGCGGGTCTGCGGCATGGGACCTTCGAAGGCGTCCACCAGAAGAAGCACGCCGTTGACCATCTTCAGGATGCGTTCCACTTCCCCGCCGAAATCGGCGTGGCCCGGGGTGTCGACGATGTTGATCTTGGTGTCCCCGTACATGACCGAGGTGTTTTTGGCGAGAATGGTGATGCCGCGCTCGCGCTCCAGGGCGTTGCTGTCCATGACGCGATCCACGGTCTGCTGATTTTCGCGGTATATGCCGCTCTGCTTGAACATCTCGTCCACCAGGGTGGTTTTGCCGTGGTCGACGTGGGCGATGATGGCGATATTGCGCAGATGCTTCTGATTCAAAGTAAAAACCTCCGTGCCCGAAACCGGGCAGAATTACGGGCGGCGCGCCGCAGGAAACCGGGAAACCGTCCAAATTGATATTATACAGCAAAAAGTGAAAAAGAGCAAGAAAAAAGCGACCGAATATCATATCGGACGCCTTCTTTCTTTTGTTTATCCTTACGTATCCCGGCGGTCGAAAAGCCGCTTCAGATATTTTCCGGTATAAGATTCCGCGACGCGCGCCACTTCCTCCGGCGTTCCCTCGGCCACGATCCTGCCGCCCTCTTCCCCGCCCTCGGGGCCGAGGTCGACGATATGGTCGGCGGTTTTGATGACGTCGAGATTGTGCTCGATCACCAGCACCGTGTTCCCGGCGTCCACAAGTCTTCCCAGCACCTCGAGAAGCTTTTTGACGTCGTCGGAATGAAGCCCGGTGGTGGGCTCGTCCAGGACGTAGAAGGTGCGGCCGGTGGCGGGACGCATCAGCTCGGTGGCAAGCTTCACGCGCTGCGCTTCTCCTCCGGAGATCGTGGTGGAGGGCTGGCCGAGCTTGATGTAGCCCAGACCCACGTCCACCAGAGTCTGGATCTTCTCCCGAAGACGCGGAACGTTTTCAAAGAATACCACCGCCTCGTCGGCGGTCATGTCCAGAACGTCGCTGATGG
>CACYBP010000124.1 GCA_902772625.1 Oscillospiraceae bacterium | reverse complement strand
GGCGGAACTTCTCCGCGTCCTCGGCGCGGCGCTTCTGGGAAAGCGGCGCGTTGCGCTTCGACTGCTGGTTCTTGAACTTTTCTTTGGAGGCGCCCTGCTTGGTCACGTGATCGGCGGCCAGGACGTCCAGCCGTTCGTCGTATTTGGAAAGGTCGGTTTTCCCGCCGGAGGAACGGGTATCCACCACGATCGTCTTGCGCTCGGCACGGGGCTTCTGCGGCTCCCGGGGCTTCTGCTGGGCAGGACGGGGCTGATTGATATGGACCGGCTGAGTCGGCTCTTGCGGCTGGGGTTTTTTCGCGCTCTCCTGCGGGGACGCGGGGGAGGTCTTTCCTCCGGCGGCCGGGGCGGGGGAGACGGGCTTCTCCGCGGGAGAAGCGGGCTTTTCGGCCTCGCGGGCAGCAGCGGCGGCGCGGCGGGCTTCTTCTTCGGCCTTCGCCTTTTCCTCCGCCTCTTTCTTTGCCTGCTCTTCGGCGGCCTTTTTCGCCTTTTCGGCTTCTACGGCGGGATCCACCGGGCGCAGAGCGGCCTTCATGGCGCTTTCAAAATCGGCCGGCTGGTTTTTCAGGGTCATGGCGTCGAAAATGACGTTCAGCTCATGATCCTCCAGGACCTTCTGATTGCTTTTGGGAGCCTCGGCATATTCGGTGAGGAGGGAAGAGATCTCCTTGCTCGGGACGCCGAAATCCTTTGCGACTTCAGCCAAACGGTACTTCACTAAACTCAAATGCGGACACCTCCGATGTGATTTTCGGCTTTTGCGGCGATGGATTCCGCAAAGCCCTTGTTGGTGACGGCCGCCACGGCGCAAAGCCCTTTGCCGATGGCGTGACCGAGGTCTTGTTTCGTTTCGGGAAGGGTCAGAAGTCTGACCCCGTGCTTTGCCGCAAGCCTTTTGAAGCTTTCGGCGGTGCGGTTCCCCGCGTCGGAAGAGAGAAGGATCAGCGCGACGTGACTCGTGTAAAAGGCTTCTTTCACCGATTCGTCGCCGTAGGCGACCTTTCCGGCCCGCATGGCGAGCCCGAGAAGAGTCAGGTAATCACTCTGCGGCATGATCTTTCGCCTCCTTTTCCAATTCAAGAAGCGTCGCATCGGGAAGGACGCAGGAAAGAGCGCGTTCCAGAGCGCGGGTCTTCCGGGCCTTTTTCAGGCACTCTTCGTCCCGGCAGATATAGGCGCCGCGGCCGGAGAGCTTTCCCCGGGGATCGTAGGTCGCCTCGTTCGATTCGCTTCCCGCGGGGACCACCACGCGCAGAAGATCGCGCTTGGGTTTCATTTCACGGCAGGCGACGCACATGCGCATGGGGATCTTTTTGGGTTTCGGCGGCACGGCGTCCACCTCCTTTCAAAGAAGAGAAAAAATCAGAGAGAGCTGCTCTCGGCCTTGATATCGATCTTCATGCCGGTGAGCTTGGCGGCGAGACGGGCGTTCTGCCCCTGCTTGCCGATGGCCAGCGACAGCTGATCGTCGGGCACCACCACGCGGCAGAGCTTTTCAGGCGCGTAATGGGTCACCGACACCACGTCGGAGGGGGAGAGGGCGGCCTTCACGTATTCGGCCGGATCCTCGGAATAGCGGACGATGTCGATCTTTTCGCCGCCCAGATAGGAGACGATGGTTTCCACGCGGGTACCCTTCGGGCCGACGCAGGCGCCCACCGGATCGATGTCGGGATTCGGGGACCAGACCGAGATCTTGGTGCGGGATCCCGCTTCGCGGGCGATGTTCTTGATCTCGACGGTGCCGTCGTGGATCTCGGGAACCTCCAGCTCGAAAAGCCTCTTCACCAGGCCGGGATGGGTGCGGGAGGTGATCATCTGCACGGCACGGAGGCCTTTTCTCACCTCCACCAGGTAGACCTTGATGCGTTCGCCCTCGGTGAGGACCTCGCCCTTGATCTGTTCGTCCTGACGCAGAAGCGCCTCGCTGCCGTCTTCGCGGCCGCCCACCTCCAGGAAGGCGTCGCCGGTCCTGCGGTCGATGCGGGAGACGATGGCGGTGAGAACCTCGTGGGCCTTGCTGGAAAGCTCGTTATAGATGCTGCCGTGTTCCGATTCGCGGATGGCCTGGATGATGACCTGCTTGCCGGTGGCGGCGGTGATGCGGTTGAAGTCCTTGGTGGCGACCTCCACCTGCACCGTATCGCCCACGGCGGCCTTTTTGTTATAAAGCTTCGCCTGCTCCAGAGTCAGCTCGGTCGCGGGATCCTCCACCTCGTCCACCACGTTCATGAGGTAGTACATCCGGAAGGTCTTCTTGTCCTCGTCGATGTCCACCACGGCGTTTTCACGCTTCACGGCGGTGATCAGAGCGGTGCGGATCTTTTCCAGCATATAATCCTTGGGAATGTTCTT
>CACYBP010000123.1 GCA_902772625.1 Oscillospiraceae bacterium | reverse complement strand
GACCTCCTCGCTCAAATCCGATATCACAAAGGCCGAGAAAGAGCTTTCGGACGCCAAGGCGGCTCTGAAAAAGGCGGAGGACGCTCTGAGCGCGGCTGAGAAGAAAGCCGCGGAAGAAGCCAAGAAGGCCGAGGAAGAAGCCAAGAAGGCCGAGGAAGAGGCCAAGAAGAAGGCTGAGGAAGAGGCCAAGAAGAAGGCTGAGGAAGAAGCCAAGAAGAAGGCTGAGGAAGAAGCCAAGAAGAAGGCCGAGGAAGAGGCCAAGAAGAAGGCCGAGGAAGAGGCCAAGAAGGCTGAAGAAGAGGCCAAGAAGGCTGAAGAGGAAAAGAAGAAAGAAGAAGAAGCGAAGGAGAGCGAAAAGGAATCTGAATCCGCTCCCGCTTCCAAACCTTCTCCCGCGCAGACTACCGACGTTTCGGTCTATCAGGCCGCCGTCAACAGCGCGCGGGACGCCGTCACGGCCGCTGAAAACAAGGTAGCCGCGGCGAAGAACGCCTACAGCGCGAACCTCACCGGCATCTCCGATCTGGAAAAGCAGATCAAGACCATGACCGAGAACCTCGCCCTTGATCAGCAGAACTACGATATGCAGTCCACCTTCAACAAGATGGACAAGGAGAAGAGCGAAAAGGCACTGGCCGAGCTCAAGGCCCAGCTTGCCGAAACCCAGCTCATCGCTCCCTTCGACGGGAAGATCACCTATTTGGCCTCTCTCCTGGTGGGGGACATGGTCAGCAAGGACGTGGACGTCCTGACCATCGCCGATCCGGATTCCCTGGTATTCGTCTATAACGTGAAAGAGGATATCCTTTACGATCAGTTCTATTCGGGCCGCGAGGTGGAGATCACCGTCAACGGCATCGTCGTCACCGGCGAGGTCGTTCAGGGTACCGCCGACATCGACGAGGAGATCCTGAACGAAAAAGAAGACGCCCGCTCGGTTTACATCAAGTGCCCGAACCTTCCCGACAGCATCAAAATGGGCAACAGCGGCGGCATGAACATCATTCTGGAAGAAAAGCACGACGTCATCCTGGTGGATTCCGCCAATATCGCAAAGACCGGCTACGGCGACAACATCAGCTATTTCTGCTACGTTCTGGAAGACGGTCTGCCCGTGATCCGCAACGTGGAAGTGGGCATTCAGACCACCACCCAGTACGAAATTGTCTCCGGACTTCAGGTCGGCGACGAGCTCGTCATCAACTACTGATCCTTCCCGCACTCGTAAAGTGAAAGGAGGAGGAGAGCTTGTTCAGATTCGTACTCAAAAAGCTTCTGAAAAACAAGTGGATGACGCTTTGCATGCTGACCGGCTCGGTTCTGATTATCGCGCTTCTGGCGGGGATCCCGATCTATGCCCAGGGAGTCCTGCAGCGCGTGCTGATCAAGGATATGGAGCGGATCCAGGCTGAAACGCAGGCGTATCCCGGCACCATGACCGTGACCACGACCTTCGGCTCGGGCAAGACCGACGCCAAGATCAAGAGGCAAGAGGCCACCATCGACGAGCTTCTGGAGAACATCAAAGCGGATTACGGTCTTGACGTGGTGGATTCGATCTTCCGCAGGACGTCCACCCGGTTCATCGTATATACCGATTACGAGGAAAACGAATCCCTGGACACCAAGGGCGTCAACATGGTGTATAAATCCGGCCTTGAGGACCACATCTCGCTTCTCAGGGGCAGAATGCCCGAGAAGAGGGACGACGGCGTGGTGGAGATCCTGATGACCTCGGAAGCCATGGCCGACTGCCGGATGATCATGGAAAAGACCTATACCCTCGGCATGCAGAAGTGGCTCCGCATGGATAACGACGTGACTCTCGACGTGGAGGTCGTCGGCCTCTTCACCACCAAGGACGAGGGAGACACCTACTGGAGCGAGGGCTTCGAACCCTATATCCGCGCCGTGTTCGTCGATGAGGAGACCCTTCAGGGAATGATCGACGTCAAGCCGACCTATCTGGAAAGCAGCTACTGGAACCTGCTTCTGGACTATTACGGCATCGATCTGACCAACGCGGCCCGCATCGCCTCGCACTACGCGGCCGACGCCGACGCGGTGGCGCGGCTCGACGGCGGCAAGATCGACTGGCCCGTGGTATCGGTGCTCGAGGGCTTCGGCGAAAGAGAAAGGGAACTGAATTTCTCGCTTCTGGTGATCGAGCTTCCGGTCATCATCCTTCTGGCGTTCTACATCTTCATGGTCTCGCAGCTGGTCATGGAGCAGGAGGCCAACGAGATCGCCGTGCTGAAAAGCCGCGGCGCCTCGAGAATGCATATTTTCTGCATCTATCTTCTGGAGGGCGCCATCATCAGCGCGTTCGCTCTTCTGGTGGGGCCGCCTCTGGGACTCGGCATGTGTTATCTCCTGGGCGGCGCGAACGGCTTCCTGGAATTCGTCAACCGCTCGGCCCTGAAGGTGCAGCTCACCGGGACCGCCTATCTTTACGCTCTGGCGGCGGCGCTGTTCTTCATCCTGATGATGCTGATCCCGGCGATCTCCGCTTCGCGCAAGACCATCCTGACCCACAAGCAGCAGGTGGCCCGCGCCCACAAGCGCCCGCTCTGGAACAAACTCTTCCTGGACGTGATTCTTCTGGCCGTCTCGCTTTACGGCCTCTACTCCTACTACAATCAGCAGGATATGATGGCGAGCCTCTCGGTCAGCGATTCGGCTTCGGCGGTGGATCCCCTGATGCTCCTGATCTCCACGCTCTTTATTCTTGGCGCGGGACTTCTGTTCCTCCGGATCTATCCCTATATCATCAAGCTGGTGTTCCTGATCGGAAGACGCTTCTGGTCGCCGGTGTTCTATCTTTCCCTGACGCAGGTCTCACGCTCCGGCGGCAGCGAGCAGTTCCTGATGCTCTTTCTGGTCTTTACCATCGGCGTGTCGATCTTCTCAGCCAACACCGCCCGCACCATCAACACCAACCAGGTGGAGACACTGGAATACATGGACGGCGCCGACATCGTCATCACCAACGAATGGAAATACGATTACGCGTATTATAACGTCTATAAGCCCTACGGCTTCACGGTTTACAAGGAGATCAGCTACGAACCCTATCAGGAGCTGGAGACCGTGGCCCAGGCCACCCGCGTCTGGCGCGGCACGATCATGAACGTCTGGGGCGAAAGGCCGTCCTTTATGGATCAGCCCATCGCGATCATGGCGATCGAGCCTTCGGAATTTGCAGAGACCGCCAAGATGCGCAATCACCTGACCCCGTATCACTGGTATAACTACGCAAACCTCCTGACCGATTACAAAAACACCATCCTGCTTTCCAGCGAATTCAAGGACTACGGCATCCAGGTCGGCGACCAGGTGCAGGCCATGATCGCCGAAGGCTGCTTCCGCACGGTGGTGGTGGGCTCCTTCATCGATTACTGGCCGGGTATCGATCCCAACGATACCACCGGGACGGGGGACGGATCGCATCTCTTCGCCATCACAGCCTTCGATACCATTTTCAGAGACGACGTGGACGAGCCTGTGCCGATCCAGCCCTATGAGATCTGGATCAAAAAGGCTCCGGGCGTCACCTCCAACGAGGTGTATACCGAGATCGCCGAGAAGAATCTTCCCATCGATCAGCGCCGCGACCTGACCGAAGACACCGTGGAATTGAAGAACGATCCGACCCTGCAGAGCATGAACGGCGCCCTGACCCTCTGCTTTATCACCAGCCTCATCGTGTGCTTCGCGGGCTTCCTGATCTACTGGATCATTTCCATCAACCGCAGGGTGCTGCAGTTCGGCATCATCCGCGCCATCGGCATGCGGGTGAGAAGCCTGATCGGCATGCTGATCCTGGAGCAGGGGATGATCTCCGGAAGCGCGATCCTGGCGGGCGTGCTGATCGGCGTGCTGGCCAGCAACTACTACATCCCCATTTACAGCATGACCCAGAGCGCGGAATCGCTCAAGCTTCCCTTCCGTATCGTATCGGAGACGGGCGACTATATCCGCCTCTACGTGATCCTCGGGGTGATCCTCCTGATCGGCTGCGTGATCCTTGCAAACCTGATCCGCAAGATCAAGATCAACAATGCCCTGAAGATCGGCGAAGACTGAGAAGGGGGGAGAACGTATGGCAGACGTCATTTTGAGAACCGTGGATCTTTGCCGCGATTTCAAAACCGCGGGCGAAACGGTGCACGCGGTCAGACATGCGAACCTGACCGTCGAACAGGGTCAGCTGGTCATCCTCCGCGGCCGTTCCGGCTCCGGGAAAACCACCCTTTTGAACCAGCTTTCAGCTCTGGATATGCCCACCTCCGGCTCGGTGTTCTTCCACGATACCGACCTGACCAGGATCAGCGAAGCGAAGCGCGACGATTACCGCCGCAAAAAGATCGGCTTCGCGTTCCAGTCGCTGGCGCTTCTTTCCTTCCTGACGGCTTATGAGAATATCGAGTTTGCCCTGCGGGTGGCCGGGTATCCCGGCAAGGAAAGACGCGAACGCGCCATGGAATGCCTGACGATGGTGGATCTGAAAAAGCGCATGAATCACCGTCCGGGCGAAATGTCCGGCGGCGAACAGCAGAGGGTCGCCATCGCGCGCGCCTTCTCCCACAGACCGGAGCTGCTCTTTGCCGACGAGCCGACCGCGGCTCTCGATACGCACACCGGCCTTGTGGTGGTGGACCTGATCAAGAGCCTGGTGAAGGATCACGGCATCACGGTGGTCATGACCACCCACGATATGGGTCTTCTCACCGTTGCCGACAAAGTCTATACGTTAGAGGACGGTGAGATCGTTGAGTGAAAACAAAACCGTGACCGCCCCCGCCGGGGAAAAGAAGGTCCGTTACGGACGACGCACCTCGGTGAAGAAAATCGGATCGAAATCCCTCTGGGACAGCCTTTTCAAAAAGAAGAGGAAAAACGAAGACGAGGATATCGCCGACGCGGTGGCCAGCACCACGACCGATCTCTTCGACGACGATTTTGAAAAAGCGGCCGTGTACTGCGACAACGTGGTGAAGATCTACAAGACCGAGGACGTGGAGGTCATCGCCCTGCAGGGACTTGACCTTCGCATCGACCCCGGTGAGATCGTGGCCATCATCGGAAACTCCGGCTCGGGCAAATCCACCCTGATGAACATCATCGGCGGTCTGGATAAGCAGACGGCCGGTATGGTCTACGTGACCGGCAACAACATGGCCAAGATGACCGAGGCGCAGATCGTGCAGTATAAGCGCAAAGAGGTGGGCTTCGTCTGGCAGAACAACGCCAGAAACCTGATCCCGTATCTCTCGGCGCTGGAAAACGTGCAGATCCCCATGATCATCGCGAACCGCCGGGAAAGAAAAGCCCGGGCGAAGATGCTTCTGGACATGGTGGGGCTTTCCCACCGGTATAAGAGCAAGCTGAACCAGCTTTCGGGCGGCGAACAGCAGAGAGTGGCCATCGCCATCGCCCTGGCCAACCAGCCGAAGATCCTTCTGGCCGACGAGCCCACCGGCGCGGTGGACAACAAAACCGCCGACATGATCTTCGATCTGTTCCGCCGGATCAACAAGGAAATGGGCGTGACGATCATCATCGTCACCCACGACCGCACCATCGCCCGCAAGGTGGACCGCGTGGTGAACATCCGCGACGGCCGTATCTCCAGCGAGCTTCTGCGCCAGGACGCCTACGAAGAAGAGCTGAAGCGCATCGCCGAAAACCGCATCGTCGGTCTGGAGGAAAGCCACGTGGAATACGCCGCGGTGGACCGCCT
>CACYBP010000122.1 GCA_902772625.1 Oscillospiraceae bacterium | reverse complement strand
GGGATCGACCAGACCCACGCGCCCGAGCTGTTCGAGACCTGATAGTATCCGCTCAGGGAAGAAACGTTGTATCCGTAGGTGGCTCCGCATCCCGCGTAGTTGCAGACGCCGCCGTTGGAGGAATAGTCGTGGGAGTGCGCCTTCACGTTCCCGGAATATACGTATTTGTAGGTAAGATCCTTGCCGCCATAGCTGCCGGTGGCCAGACGGTACCACTTGTTGCCGTAGCTGTTGGTGACGGTGGAATCGACCTTCAGAACGTATTTTTTGGCGGGGACTTCGGCGATCAGAGTGGAGTCGGAATAGCAGTCGCTCCAGATCGGCACCACCTCGCTGCTCGACGTCTCGTAACAGGTGTAGGCCGCCGCCTTCACCGCGGGGATCAGAGCGAGGAGCAGGACGAGGGAGGAGAAGAACAGGATGAGCTTTTTCTTCATACGGAAACTCCTTTCAAAGCTTCTTCCGGTTTCCTGGAATTAACCACTTCATATTTTAACATAGAAAAAAAGCGGATGCAAGAGAAAACCGGGCGGATTTTCATGCTTTTTCGGAAAAGAGATTTGCCTGTCCGGGGAAACCGGCCGCTCCGCCCGCACTTTCACGGCGTAAAAAGACGCGGCCGCGAAAGCGCGGCCGCGTCGGGCTTTCAGAGAGAAAAGAGATCTCAGAGGGCGACGATGCGGTTTTCCCGATCGGCGATATAGGCGTTTTCCAGAAGCTCGGTCAGGGCCAGAGCCTCCTCAAGGCCCATCTCCGCCGGGCCGGGAAGCCCCTTCAGGCAGGCGTCCGTGAATCTTTCGATGGGAGAGGGCACCGGGGTTTTGTCCAGCTCCGGGACCGGAAGATCCTTGTACTTCTCGCTCTGGAAGGTGATCTGATCGCCCACGGCCACCAGAGAGCCCTCGGTGCCGTAGACCTCGGCCACCAGAGGAGCCGAGTAGGAGACGAAGGCGGTCTCGGCCACGCCGATGGCGCCGTTTTCAAATTCCGCGGTGCAGATGGCGTTTTCATCAAGGCCGGTGCCGTAAAGCTGGTTGAAAAGGGCCGAGATCCGCTTCGGCTTGCCGCCGAGGTCGGCCAAGAAGTACATGGCGTGGCAGCCCAGATCCATCATGGCGCCGCCGCCGGTCTTCTCCCCGTCGAACCAGTAGGCCGGGAGCCAGTTGCCCGAAACGCCGTTGTGGGCGTTGCGGTAACGGAAAAGCGAGATCCTGCCGAAGGCGCCTTCGGCGATGCGGGCCTTGATATACCGGTAGACCGGATTGCACTTGTGGGGGAAGGAGATGCCGAAGGTCTTGCCCGAGGCGCGGATGGCGTCGGCAAGCTTCCGGGCTTCCTCGCCGGTGGTCTCCAGCGCCTTTTCGGTGAAGATGGCCTTTCCGGCCTTCGCGGCCTTCAGGATGACCTCCCGGTGCATGGTGGTGGGGGTAGTGACGCAGACCGCGTCCACGTCGGAGGCGAGGATCTCGTCAAGAGAGGCGTAGAAGGGGACGCCGAGCTCCTCGGCCCACTTCCGGCCGCGTTCAGGCTCCTCGTCCCAAACGGCGGTCACTTTGGACAGGCCGGTGTTGTTGAATTCCCGGGCATAGCCCTCGGCATGAACGTGCCATTTGGAAAGCATCGCGATTTTCAGCATAGTCAGATCTCCTTTCAGGACCTTTTTATCTCAGCTTCTGATAGAGCGCCAGATATTTTTCGGCCGAAATATCCCACCCGGACTGATAGGTCATGTCGGCGGTGGTGATCTTCGCCCATTTGCCCTTGTCGCCGAAGGCGCCGACGGCGCGCCAGATCGCATCCAGCATGTCGTGGGCGTTGTAGGTGCGGAAGGTGAAGCCGCGGCCGTTGCCTTCGTTGTCGGCGGGGGCTACCGTGTCCTTCAATCCGCCGGTCTCCCGGACCAGAGGCACCGTGCCGTAACGCATGGCGATCATCTGGGAAAGGCCGCAGGGCTCGGCCTTGGAGGGCATCAGGAAGAGGTCGGACGCGGCGTAGATCCGGTGGGAAAGGGCCGAATCGAACTGCAGGCAGGCCTTGACCCGGCCGGGGTAATGCACCTCGGCAAGACGGAAGAATTCCTCGTACTGCTTTTCCCCGACGCCGAGGACCACGAACTGCACGTCGGCGGCCATCAGGTCGCTGAACACCGCGCGCACCAGATCCAGCCCCTTGTGGGAGGCCAGACGGGTGACCATGGCGATCAGCATGGGCTCCGGGCGCACGTCGAGACCCAGCTCCTTCTGCAGATCGGCCTTGCATTTCTGCTTCCCGGTGCGGTTGTTCACCGAGAAGCGGTGGGGGATCTGCTTGTCGCGCCAGGGGTCGTACTCCTTCAGATCGATGCCGTTGACGATGCCGGTCAGCTTGTGGGCGTTGGCGCGGATCACGTTTTCAAGTCCGTGGCCGTAAAAGGAGTAGTGAAGCTCCTCGGCGTAGGTGGGGGAAACGGTGGTCACGGCGTCGGCCATGGTGATGGCGCCCTTCATCAGGTTGATGCAGCCGGCGTATTCGTAATCGGGATAGTAGGAGTCGGGCACGCCGCACACGTCCGAAAGGAAATTCTGCTGGCAGAAGCCCTGGTATTCGATGTTGTGGATGGTGAAGACGTTTTTGATCCCGGCGTAGGAGGGGATCTCCCGGTAGAAGGCGTGATAGAAAAGCGGGATCAGGGCGGTCTGCCAGTCGTTTGCGTGGATCACGTCGGGGAAGAAATCCACCGTGGTGAGGATCTCCAGAACCGCCTTGGAGAAGAAGGCGAAGCGTTCGCCGTCGTCATACTGACCGTAGGGGGTGGGACGGTCGAAATAGAACTCGTTGTCGATGAGGTAATAGGTCACCCCGTCCCGCACCGCGGTGTAGATCCCGCAGTACTGGTGCCGCCAGGCCAGATCCACCATGATGCTGGCCACGTATCTCACGTCGTCGGGAGAGGCGTTCTTGATGGCCTTGTAGAAGGGGAGGGCCACGGCGACCTGATGGCCGCTGCCCGCCAGGGTCTTGGGAAGCGCGCCCAGAACGTCGCCCAGGCCGCCGGTCTTGAAAAAGGGAAGCGCTTCGCTTGCGGCGAAAAGGATTTTCATGAGGGAGCTCCTTTCTCCGGTGGGTTATTCGCTGTAGGTCTGGCCCTTGAGCAGGAGGCGCGGGCGGCCGGGTTCGCCGATGATCTTCGCGCCGGAGGTGACCCGCACGTCCTTGTCGGTGATCACGTAGCGAAGCTCGGCGCCGTCCTCGATGACGCTGTCGGGCATGACGATGCTGGATTCGATCCGGGTGTTCTTGCCGAGCTTGACCCGGCGGAAGATGATGCTCTGGCGCACGACGCCGCCCACCGAGGAGCCGTCGGCGATCAGGCTTTCCTTCACGTCGGAATCCAGACCGTAGAGCACCGGGACGTCGGCGTAGGTCTTGGTGAAGATGTGGCCGTAGCGGAAGAAGACGTCTTTTCTCACGTCGGAATCGAGAAGATCCATGCTGACCCGGTAATAATCGTTGCCGGTGCGGATCTTGGCCACGTAGCCCTCGTGATCGCACACGCCGACCTTCAGATTCTCCAGAAGCCGGGGGATCATCTCGTTGTCGAAGTGGCGGTAATTGTTGAGCCTTCCGGCCACGGTCAGATCGAGCAGCAGGCTTCTCTTCATCACGCAGACGCCGATGGAAAGGCGCTCCGCCCGGGGATCCTTGGCCTTGAGAAATTCGGTGACGAAGCCGTTTTCATCTGTCACGAGACCGGTCTTGAAGGTGCCGTGATGATTTTTTCCGTCGCGGCGGACGGTGAGATAGGTGATGTCGTTGCCGCTTTCCACGTGCTTTTCCCCGAAGCTGTCCAGATCCATGTTGCCCACCACGTCGGGCTCGCAGAGGAACACGTATTCGGCGTGCTTGGCGCGCAGATAGGATTCGGATCCGATCAGGGCCTTGAGCTTGGTGTCGTAGGGGGTGGCGCTGTTGAAAGCGAAGGGGGGCAGGAAGGTAAGTCCGCCCGACCGGCGGTCCAGGTCCCAGTCCCGGGCCGTGCCGATGTGATCGAGAAGCGACTGGTATTTTTCCCGGACGGTGACGCCCACGGTGTCCACGCCGCTGTTGACCAGGTTGGAAAGCGTGAAGTCGATCAGGCGGTACCGGGCGCCGATGGGAAGAGCGCAGATCGAACGCTCGGCGGTGAAGAGGTCCATGGTGGAATTGTCGATGTTGGCGAAAACCAGAGCAAAGCTGTTGGTCATTTTTCTTCACTCCTTTCGGGAACGTCCTCGAAGACGACCTTGCGGCAGGGAACCACCGCGCCTTCTCCGATGGTGAGATCGTAGCCGATCACCGAAATGCCCCATTTGTCCCGGTCGGGATAGTCCTCGGGGCGGCCGCCGACCCGGGCGTTTTTCTTGATGTGCGCGCCGGAACCCACGATGGCGTACTGCACCACCGCGCCCTCCTCGATCACGGCGTCGGGCATGATGACACTGTCCAGCACCACCGCGCCCTTTTCGACCGTGACGCCGGTGGAAAGTACCGTGAAGTCCACGGTCCCCATCACCTCGCACCCCTCGCTGACGAAGGAGTTGGTGATCACCGCGTCGGAGGAGATGTACTGGGGCGGAAGGGCCTGACTTTTCATGAAGATGCGGAAGGTGGGATCGTCCAGACTCATGGGGATGCTGGGGTTGATCAGATCCATGTTGGCGTCCCAGAGGCTGTCCAGAGTGCCGACGTCCTTCCAGTAGCCCTCGAATTCATAGGTGAACATCCTCGCCCCGTCCCGCAGGAGCATCGGCAGGACGTTGTTGCCGAAATCGTTTTCGGAGGTGTCGTCGGCCTCATCCCTGAGCAGGGCGGCTTTCAGCACCGGCCAGGAGAACAGATATACCCCCATGCTGGCGCAGGTGGAGCGGGGATTCTTCGGCTTTTCCTCAAATTCGGTGATCCGTCCCTCGCCGTCGCTGATCACGATGCCGAAGCGGGAGGCCTCGTCCCGGGGGACGTTGATCACCGAGATGGTGACGTCGGCCTTGTTTTTCTTGTGAGCCGCGATCATTTTGGAATAGTCCATCTTGTAGATGTGGTCGCCTGAAAGCACCAGGACGTATTCCGGGGAGAATTCGTCGATGAATTCCAGATTCTGGTAAATGGCGTTGGCCGTGCCGCGGTACCAGGAAGAGGATTTCGCCCGGGCGTAAGGCGGAAGGATGTGGACGCCGCCGTAGTAGCGGTCAAGATCCCACGCGCGGCCGCTGCCCACGTACTTGATCAGCTCCAGCGGCTGATACTGGGTCAGGACGCCCACGGTATCAATGCCGGAATTGATGCAGTTGGACAGGGTAAAGTCGATGATCCGGTATTTCCCGCCGAAGTGCACGGCGGGCTTGGCGACTTTTCTGGTCAGGACCTCGAGGCGGCTGCCCTGCCCGCCCGCCAGAAGCATGGCAACGCATTCTTTGTAATGCCGCATCATGATTCAACACCTCTTTTTTGATTCGATTTATGATCGGAATCCTCTCCGGGAGGATCCTGCACTTCGAAGAAAAGCGCGGAGAGCGGGGGAATATCCACCGTGATATGCCAGGGAAGACCGTGCGTCGGCCCTTCCTCGGCCTGAAGCGGCGGGTTCTCCAGACCCGTGCCGCCGTAAAGGATCTTGTTGGAGGTAAAGACCTCCCTGTAAACGCCGGGAGCGGGGACGCCGAGGCGGTACCCCTTCCTTTCCACCGGCGTGAAATGCAGGACGGCGATCAGCTCCTTCTGGTCGTCGGCGATCCGCCGGAAGGCGATGACGCCCGAATCCCGGTCGTCGGGGGAGATCCACTGGTATCCCGCCCAGTCGCTGTCGTTCTGCCAGAGGGCCTTGTGCTCCAGATAGAAGAAATTCAGGTCGCGCATATACGTATGGAACCCGTTGTGGGAAGGATACTGAAGCAGGAAATAATCCAGTCCCTTCGCGGGCGCCCATTCGATGAACTGGGCGATCTCGTTGCCCATGAAAGAGAGCTTTTTGCCCGGATGCGCCATCATATAGGCGAAGAGCAGCCGGAGATTGGAGAATTTGTCGTTATAAAGCCCGGCCATCTTGTTGACCAGCGAAAGCTTTCCGTGCACCACCTCGTCGTGGGAGAGGGGAAGGATGTAGTGTTCCGAAAAGGCGTAGGACATGGAGAAGGTCAGCTTTTCGTGGTTCGCCTTGCGGAAATAGGGGTCGAGCTTCAGATAGTCCAGCGTGTCGTGCATCCAGCCCATGTTCCATTTGAAGTCGAAGCCCAGGCCGCCGTTTTTTGTGTCGGCGGTGACGCCCCACCAGGAGGTGGCCTCCTCGGCCATGGTCAGGGCGTCGGGATGCTCTTCGTGGATCGCGTCGTTGAGAAGGCGCAGGAAGGCGATGGAATCGCGGTTCTCATTGCCGCCGTTCTCGTTGGGGACCCATTCGCCGGGCTTGCGCGCGTAGTCCAGATAGAGCATGCTGGAGACCGCGTCGATACGGATGCCGTCCACGTGGTATTTTTCCAGCCAGAAGATCACGTTGGAGATCAGGAAGGAGCGCACGCCGTTTTTGCCGTGGTCGAAGACCCGGGTGGTCCACTCGGGGTGCTCGGCCTTCCAGTCCTCGCTGTACTCGTAAAGACGCGTGCCGTCGAATTCGTAAAGGCCGTATTCGTCCTTCGGGAAGTGCGCGCCGACCCAGTCGACGAAGACGCCGAGTCCCGCCTTGTGGCATTCGTTGACGAAGAACATGAAATCCTTCGGCTCGCCGTAGCGGGAGGTGGGGGCGAAGTATCCGGTCACCTGGTAGCCCCAGGAGTCGTCCAGAGGATATTCGGACACCGGCAGAAGCTCCAGATGCGTGTACCCCATGGATTTTGCGTAGGGGATCAGCTCCTCGGCCAGCTTCTTATAGGAAAAGGGTTTTCCGTTTTCGTAGGTTTTCCAGCTTCCCAGATGCACCTCGAAGATATTCATCGGCGAGGTGTGAGGGTTCGTGCGCTTCCGGAAGCGCATCCACGCGCCGTCTTCCCAGGAAAAGCCCGCAAGATCGTAGAGCTTGCTGGCGTTTCCGGGGCGGGTCTCGCTGTGGAAGGCGAAGGGGTCGCTTTTCAGGACGACCCTGCCGCCCCTTTGCCGGACGGCGTATTTATAGAGATCGAATTCCCGGACCTCGTCTGAAAAGGCGTACCAGAATTCGTCGTGGATCCGCGTCATGGGAAGAGCGGACTCATCCCAGTGGTTGAATTCACCGACGATGCTGACGCCTTCGGCGGCCGGGGCCCAGAGGAGAAACTGCCAGCCCTTCTTTTTCCCGGCCCGCGCGGGGCGCGCGCCCAGAAACTCGTAGGCTCTGCGGTTGGTGCCTTCTTTATAAAGATAGATGGGAAGCGAAAGCCGGTCGAGAAGCACGGGATCGATCACGGGGGAGGACATCCGTCGAATCACCCACCTTTTTTGAGTGCAGAATTATCTAAAAATATTATACAACAAAATCGCGGAAAAGGGAAGGTGGAATTGTGTAAATTTTCGAGATATTTTTTCAAGCCTTGCATTCCCCCGGAGCGCGGTGTATAATAAATCCCGAGAACTATGGCGGAAACGAGGATGAATGCGTGGATCTGATCGAAAAATACCCGCGCCTTGCGGAGATCCTGCCGTCGGTGGAGAAGCCGGCGCGCTATATCGGCGGGGAATACGGCAGTCCCGTCAAGGAGGAAGCGGAGCTTTCTCTGGTTTTTTGCTTTCCGGACACCTACGAGATCGGCATGTCCCATCTGGGCATGCGGATCCTGGTGGGTTTATATAACGACACCGACGGCGTCCGGTGCGAACGCGCCTACGCGCCCTGGGTGGATATGGAGGCGAAGATGCGGGAAAACGGGATCCCGCTCTATTCGCTGGAGACCGGGACGCCGCTTCGGGACTTCGACGCGGTGTGCTTCACTCTGCAATACGAGCTTTGCTATACCAACGTGGTGAACATGCTGGATCTCGGCGGGATCCATCCCCTGGCCGCCGAACGGGGCGAGGACGAGCCCGTCGTCATCGGCGGCGGCCCCTGCACCTTCAACGCCGAGCCTCTGGCTGATTTCTTTGATATCTTCATCATCGGCGAAGGGGAGGAGGTCAACCGGGAGCTGGCGCTTCTCGAGCTCGCCTGCAAAAAAGAGGGCGTGTCCAAAAAAGAATTCCTCCGCCGCGCGTCGCGCCTCGGCGGGGTGTACGTCCCCTCGCTTTATGAGATCGGGTATCATCCCGACGGAACCCTTGCGTCCATCACGCCGCGGGACGGCGCGCCGGAGAAGGTGACCAAAAGGATCGTTTCGGATCTGGATCATATGTATTTCCCCAAATCCTTCACGGTCCCCACCACCGAGGCGATCCACGACCGGGCGATGGTGGAGCTGTTCCGGGGCTGCATCCGCGGGTGCCGGTTCTGTCAGGCGGGGCACACCTGGCGGCCCTTGCGGCGGAAAAAGCCCGAGACCGTCCTGCGCCAGGCAAAAGAACACATCTCCTATTCGGGCTGTGAGGAGATCAACCTGCTCTCGCTTTCCTCCAGCGATTACCGGGATCTGGAGACCCTGTGCGACGAGCTTCTGACCTACAGCGAGCCGAAGGGCGTGGGCATCTCGCTGCCCTCGCTCCGGGCTGACAGCTTTTCGGTGGAGCTTCTGGAGAAGCTCCAGCGGGTGAAAAAGAGCGGCCTGACCTTCGCCCCGGAGGCGGGAAGCCAGCGCCTGCGCGACGTCATCAACAAGAATATCACCGAGGAGGCGATCCTGAACGCCTGCGGCATGGCCTTTGCCGCGGGCTGGAACGGCGTGAAGCTCTATTTCATGATGGGGCTTCCCACCGAGACCTACGAGGATCTGAAGGGGATCGCCGAAATGTCGGATCACGTGCTTTATACCTGGCGGAAGACCGCGGCCAACAAAAACCGCGGCGCGAAGATCACGGTCAGCACCTCGAGCTTCGTCCCCAAGCCCTTCACACCCTTCCAGTGGGCGGCCCAGGACACCGAAAGCATGCTCCGGGACAAGATCTCCTTCCTGCGTGACAACATTCACGCGAAATCGGTCACCTATTCCTGGCACGAGCCGAAGGTGTCCAAGCTGGAAAGCGTGTTCGCCCGGGGCGACCGGAAGCTGGGGGCCGTGATCTACGAGGCCTGGAAGCGCGGATGCCGGTTCGACGGATGGGACGAGCAGATGAAGTTCGACGTCTGGATGGCGGCGCTTTCGGATCTTTCGCTGGATTTCGATTTCTACGCCACCCGCGCCCGGGGGGAAGAGGAGATCCTTCCCTGGGATATGATTGACGTGGGCGTGACGAAGACCTATCTCCTGGCCGGCTGGCACGACGCGCTCCGGGGGATCCCCTGGCCCGACTGCCGGCAGAAATGCTCCAACTGCGGCGCGCGCCGGCTCAACAACGGCGTCTGCGTCACAGACTGAGGGGGGAGTCCCGATGGAAGAGGAAAAGATCAAGACGAGGATCCGGTTTCAGAAGATCGGGGCCGCGGCCTTCATCTCGCACCTGGATCTGATGCGCACTCTGGGGCGCGCGCTTTCCCGGGCGGAGATCCCGGCGGCCAAGACCAACGGCTTCAACCCCCACGCCTATATCTCCATCCCCTGCGCCCTTTCTCTGGGATACGAGGGGACGCGTGAGATGGCCGAGATCGGCCTGCCGCCGGGCTTCGATCCGGCGTCGATCCCCGAAAGGATCAATCCGGTCCTGCCACGGGGGATCTCTGTCACTGAGGCCTATCCCATCCAAAGAAAGAGCGCCGAGATCGCCTTCGCCGAATACGATCTTCTTCTGGAGGGCGGCGGGGAAAAGGGCGCCCGCGCGTCTGCGCTTCTTTCGACCAGGCCCCTGGTGGTGATGAAAAAGAGCAAACGGCGTGAGGAGGAGACCGATATCGCCCCTCTGATCCGGCGCGTGGAGCCCACCGGACAGGGCTTCCGGGCGGTGGTGGCCTGCTCCGCGTCTGAAAATCTCAATCCCCGGCTTCTCGGGGACGCCCTGAAAAAGCTGGCTCCGGAGGAGGAATTCCGCGTCAGGCTGACCCGCCGCGGAAGATTCTTCGATCAGAGCGGCGAGGAGGAATTCCGCTGATGAAAAAAATGAACCGCAAAAAGAGAAAGCAGCTTTATACCGCCCTGGGCTTCGGCGGCGCGGCCATTCTGGTGGCAGCGGTGATGGCGGCCTGCGCGCTCTTCTTCCGCCAGCCCGAGGGCGCGGAGGAGGGGACGATCAAGGCCCCCGACTACGTCACCGAGGATTTTCTGGTCAAAAACCCCTATTCCCGGCCGGGCGACCCCCTGGAGGAGGTCAACGGCATCGTGATCCATTACGTGGGGAACCCCAACACCACCGCGAAAAACAACCGCAATTATTTCAACAATCTCCCCAAGACCAACCTGAAAAACGGCGTGGAGACCTACGCCTCCGCCCACTTTATCGTGGGACTGGAGGGGGAGATCGTGCAGTGCATCCCGCTTTCGGAGATCGCCTACGCCTCCAATTCCCGCAACCACGACACGGTGGCCATCGAAAACTGCCATCCGGACGAGACCGGGAAATTCAACGAAAAGACCTACGCGTCGCTGGTGAAGCTGGCGGGCTGGCTCTGCTTCACCTACGACCTGGACCGGGATCAGGTGATCCGCCATTACGACGTGACGGGAAAGCTCTGCCCCCTCTATTACGTGGAGCACGAGGACGCCTGGGAAGAGCTGAAGGACGATATCATGGCCGAAAAGGCCGCGCTTCAGAAGGCAGCGGAGGGAGAATAAGACTCTTTCCGGGAAGAAGGACGGTTTTTTCCGCTTTTTTCTGAAAAAAGTACTTGCAAAGTTCTCCTCAAGGTGATATAATATCCAAGCGCGTGAAAGCGCAGACAAAGCGGTCCTCTGCCCGGCGAACGCTTTTGAGGCACGAACGCTTGAAGGAAAGGAGACCCATCGTCATGGATCTTATCAAAGCTCTGACTCAGGATCAGATCAGAAAGGATTATCCCGATTTCCGGATCGGCGATACCATCCGCCTCATGCTCAAGATCAAGGAAGGCAACCGCGAAAGACTGCAGGCGTTTGAGGGCACCGTCATCGCCCGCAAACACGGCGGCATCTCGGAGACCATCACCGTTCGCCGCGTTTCCTACGGCATCGGCGTGGAAAAGACCTTCCCGCTTTCTTCTCCCTCCATTGCGAGCATCGAAATCATCCGCAAGGGCCGCGTCAGAAGAGCGAAGCTTTACTACCTCCGCAAGAGAGTCGGTAAGGCCGCCAAGGTCAAGGAGAAGGTTCTCGAAGCGTAAATACGACGTGAGAATGCGTTCCTTCCCAAAGAAGGGACCAGAGACACGGCGATCACCGCGAAAGCGGCGGTCGCCGTGTTTTTTTGTCTCATGATAAAAGTTGGGGTCAGGCAAAGAGCCTTCCCTCAAGAGGGGAAAGGCTTTGCTGCGATCCCTGACGCTTATCCTTCCGGCGGACCACCGGAAACGCCCGGTGTTTTAAAACGCGGGAGCCTGCCCCGAGAGCGAAGGTTCGCAAGACCCCGTGGGAAGAGCAAAAAACGAAACCGGAAGAGAAAAGGGAGCTTTTCGCTCAAAAAAGCCCGCCGGCGGGAGGATCCCGTCGGCGGGTGAGGTTACGTTCTTATCCCGATCAGTTGATGATGGTCTGCTCGGTTTCGATATCGAAGAGGTGAACGTGCGCGGTATCGAACGCGACCTTGACCTTATCACCGGCGCGGGTGGTGGAGTGAGCCGACACGCGGGCGGTGAAGTTCTGACCTTCGGAAGCGAAGTACAGGAAGGTTTCGGAGCCGAGGGCTTCAACGACGTCGACCTGAGCTTCGACGAGGCAATCGGGCAGCTGGGAGAGGTACACGGGCTCGTCGTGGATGTGCTCCGGACGGATACCGATGACGACCTTCTTGCCGGCGTAAGCGAGGACGCGGGGATCGCGGCCCTTGGCTTCGGGCATCTTGATGGTGGTCTTTTCACCGATGTCGAGGTAGGTGCTGTCGCCTTCCACGCGCACGGTGCCTTCGATGGTGTTCATCTGCGGGGTACCGATGAAGGTGGCGACGAACTTGTTGCACGGATTCTCGTAAAGCTCCTGCGGAGCGGCGACCTGCTGAATGAAGCCGTCGCTCATGACGACGATGCGGGTCGCCATGGTCATAGCTTCGGTCTGGTCGTGGGTAACGTAGATGAACGTGGTCTGCAGCTGATGATGCAGTCTGGAAAGCTCGGTCCGCATCTGGGCGCGCAGCTTCGCGTCGAGGTTGGACAGAGGCTCGTCGAGGAGGAACACCTTCGGGCTGCGGACGATGGCGCGGCCGAGGGCGACACGCTGACGCTGACCGCCGGAAAGAGCGGCCGGCTTGCGCTCGAGCAGGTGCTCGATGCCGAGGATCTGCGCGGCGGCAACGACGCGGCGCTTGATCTCCGCCTTGGGCATTCTGCGGATCTTAAGACCGAAGGCCATGTTGTCGAACACGGTCATGTGCGGATACAGAGCGTAGTTCTGGAACACCATCGCGATATCGCGATCCTTCGGCGGGATATCGTTGACCAGACGGTCGTCGATATAAAGCTCACCGTCGGAAATCTCTTCCAGACCGGCGATCATACGAAGAGTGGTGGATTTACCGCAGCCGGAAGGACCGACCAGAATGATAAATTCCTTGTCTTCGATGTCAAGAGTAAAGTCGGAAACGGCGACAATACCCGCAGCATAGCGCTTATAGATGTGCGAAAGCTTTAAGCTGGCCATGTGTTACCTCCAATTTGAGTGTTTTGAGGGACAGTATTCCGCATATCCCTCTGATACGGATATGATAACACATCTCGGCCGAATAGTAAACGGCAGTTGTCAACAAATTGAAAGAAGACTTTTTAGATAATATGCTGATGTGTCCGTTCATGAAATGTTCACTTCCCGAAAGAAGCCGTTTTTGGCGGAAAGCGGTTCAGCGGCTTATTTTTCGGGGATCGTTTCGCTTTCGCTTTCGGACGCGGCTTCAGACGAGGGAAGGGCGTCGGCGGCGGTGTCCGGCTCGGCAAAGGACGCGCCTTCGGGAAGCGAGAAGCCGTGCATATATCCGTCGGCCCGGGCGGTGGAGACGTCCCCGCCCGCCACCTTGCCCCGGTAGACCAGGACGTTGGCAAGCACCGTCTCGTTCTGATCGGGGTAATTGGTGATCTCGAAGGTATACCGGGTCATCTCTTTGCCCTTGTAGCGGCCGAGATCGAAGCCCTGGGCCTTCTGGACCACGTTGTAATTCTCAAAGGTCGCGTTCCAGTCCGAGGGGATGACCACCTTTTCCTCCTTGCCGGAGGCGGAGGTTTCCCAGCCGTAGCTTTGGAGGAAGGTCCTGACGTCTTCCGCGTCCGCGACCTTCAGGCGGGAGGCGGTCTCGGCCGCCTCTGCCGCCCCGGGGTCGCTTCCCCCGTGCGGAAGCACCGCGTAGAGGATCCCCGCGGCCAGAGCGACGAAGGCGGCGCCGGCCGCCAGAAGCTTGACGGGATTGAGTTTCGTTGTGAAAACAAACATAAAAATCGACCACCTCATTCAAATCGTCTGAACGATTATATGAGGCGGTCGACGGAGATTAGAACGGGAAAATCAGTTTGTCACAAGCTTCACGTAGTCGCTGGAAACGTAGCCGTAGCCTTTGTCGAATTTGATCTTGTACCAGCCGTTTTCAGCCGCCACGATGGTGCAGGTGGCGTCCTTGGAAAGCGATCCGATGGCCTTGCCGTCGGAGGCCGCTTTCTCACGCACGTTCAGCGACGTGGTGGTGACGGTGCCGGTGATGGACATTTCCTTGGCGCTGGTCTTGGTGTCCAGATACTCGGCGGAGATGAAGCCGGAGGTCCCGTTGAAGGACACCTGGTACCATTCGGCGTTGGAGACGTCCAGAAGATTGACCAGGGCGCCTTTGGGAAGCTGCATGAGAACGTCGCCGCCGGCCGACTTGCGTACGTTGACCGAGGCGGTGGTCATCGCCAGGGCGCCGACCTCACTGGAGGGCTCGGCTTCGGTCCCGGTCTCGGATTCGGTCTCGGACCCGGTCTCGGATTCGGTCTCGGACCCGGTCTCGGATTCGGTTTCGCTTCCCGTTTCGGTCTCGCTCTCTGTCCCGGTCTCGGCGGACGTGGCGGGCTCCTCGTCGGGATTGTAGGGCTCGACCGAGGAGGTGGAGACCGGAAGATCCAGATCGATGACCGGAAGGGTCTCCGACTCGGTATCATTCGCTTTGCTTCCGCAGGCGGAGAGAGCCAGAAGCATCAGGGCCGCCAGTACGAGAGCGGAAAGTCTTCTCGTGTGATTACGCATGAAGGGTTCCTCCTTCCGTAATGATATGTGATGTGGGCGATAACGCCCTCCCGCCGGAAAAGGAGGGAGGGCGGTACCTTTGATTATTCGTCGTCGTCCTCTTCCATTCTGCTCTTGGCTTCCTCAATGATGGAGGCCTGGACGGCGGGCGGAGTCTCCTCGTAGCGGACGAAGTCCAGCTCGAAGCTGCCCCAGCCGCGGGTCATGCTGCGCAGATCGATGGCGTAGGAATCCATCTCG
>CACYBP010000121.1 GCA_902772625.1 Oscillospiraceae bacterium | reverse complement strand
GCCGAAGCCCATGCCCTCGTCGGTGACGATCAGGCGCGCGGGGCTGTTTTTCTTCCCGGACACGCCTTTTTCGCGGCTTTTTTCCAGCATGTCGGCCATCTCGCGCGCGAGGTCCGCCAGAAAGGCGTGACCTTCCATCCCGCGGATCCAGAACCTGTCCCGGGAAGAAAGGCGGCTTTCGGCGGCTTCGGGCGTCACCGGGAAGCTTGCGGCCGACTCCTGCCAGACCGAGACCCAGGCGCGGGTGCGCCGGAGGGGAGGAAGCAGGAAGCGCGGCCTTTCGTACTGCTCGGGAAGGGCCCGGGGGGAGACTTTCATTTCCTCCCGGATCGCGGGGGAGTAGGGCTCCAGAAGTTTTTTCACGTCCTTCCTCCGCTTTTTGGAATCGTTCGCGCGCTCGACGCGCGAATAGACCGGCGTTCCCTCTTTCCCGGCGTATTTCGGGGAGAGCGAATCGACGCGGAAGCGTCTTGCCGCGGGGTGGGTATACCGGGTCTCCGGCTCCTCGAGCCGGGCGATCTCGCCCTCGGTCAGGGGGGAGTCCCAATCGCGCGTCTCGTTTTTTGCAAGCTCGAAAAAGGCCGGGTGAAGATCCAGAACGTGCCGGACCGAAAGGGAGAAGGACGCTCCCGTCAGGTGCGAAAGCACGGTGAAAAACAGGACCTTCAGCCCGAGGTCGGCCGCGGCCTTTTCAGAAGAGAACGGGTACCAGCTCCCCGAAAGCCCGGCTCCCCTCGCCGGGGGAAAGCCGTCTTTCATCAGGGGGTTATAAAGGCTTGTCAGCGCGACGGGGAGCGCGCCCCCCGCTTTGTATGCCGGAGAGGTCATGGCTCAACCCCGGCTTTTGCGGTCGGCGAGCTCTTTTTCCCAGAGGGCCTTCTGCCGGGCGTAGACCACGTCGGGGATGACGGGATCGCCGGAGGAGAGGCAGGGGAGGAGCTGATCGCCCGCGACCTTCGGATCGGTGCAGGCCACGTCGTTGCGCCAGATGTCGCGCTGGACCCGGTCGCGCAGATCCGGGATCAGCATGGGGATCCCGCCTTTGAGGATCGAGCGGTAGGCGAAAAGCCCCGGAAGGAACATATCCAAAGCCTCGTACACGTCGATGACGTCGGCCTCCGCGTTCCCGCGGATCTTCTCGATGAAATTGTACATGGAATAGAAATCCGAGCCGCCGTGGCCGAAGGCGGCGCTGGCCTCTTTGCGCTGGGGCTCGTAAGTCTCGACGGGGCGGTCGGCGTACGCGCCGGAATAGTCGTCGGCGTTCACGTAGAGGCGCGAGACGTCTCCGGCCTCGGCGTCCTCCCGGGCTGATTCCATCCGGCCCTTGGAGCCGTAGATCGTGTACCAGATGGAATTGCGGTAGAGGTCGCCGTGGATGCTCTTGGCGATGCCGCCGTTTTCAAAGGTGACCATCTCGATGCCGAACTGTCCGGAGCGGCGGCCGACGCGGAAGCCGCGCTCGGTCTTCGTGCCCTCGAACCCGATCACCGACACAGGCCGGAGGCCGGTGATATGCACGATCGGCCCCAGGGAATGGGTGCAGTAGAAGGTGGCGTACATGTTGTTGCGCCAATGCTCCCGCTCGCCGTAGGTGATGCCCGGCCAGATGGATTCGCAGTTGTGGACGTATTCGCCCTCGCCGTATTCAAATTCGCCGATCTTGCCCTCGCGGTAAAGGCGGCGCATCTCGCTGGGCGCCGGCATGTAGCAGTAGTTTTCGCCGTAGGCGTAGACAAGGCCGGTCTCCTCCACCGCCTCCACAAGCGCCACGGCCTCGCGCATGGTCTCCACCGGCAGGACCTCGGAGAAGACGTGCTTGCCTTCTTTCATGGCGCGCACGGCGAAGGGCGCGTGCTCGTTGGCGTAATTCGCGAGAACGACCGCGTCCATATCGTGATGAATGAAGTCCTCGAAATCGGTGTAGTAGGTGATCGCGGGATCGTCAAGCTTCTTTTTCATGTCCAGAAGCCCTTCCTCCCACTTGTCGCAGATCGCCACCACCTCCGCGTTTTCGGCGATCCGGCAGTACTGGATCATCGAATTGCCGCGGTGTACGCCCATGACGCCGACTCTGATCTTTTCCATGTTTTCTTCCTCCGTGATTCGATCAATAAAAACGCCCGAAAAAAGACGGGATCTCCTTTCGGGCGGTTTCTGCGGGGATTACTTGCGGATGAAAAGAATGCCCAGGCATTCCGGCCCGCAGTGCGAGGAAATGGTGCATCCGGCGTGGGTCTCAAGGATCTCGGCGAAGGCGCCGGCCTCCTCCACGGCCTTTCTGACCGCGGCCACGGTCTCGTCGGTGGCGTAGGCGTGGGTGATGAAGATGCGGTCGTAGAGAAGCTCGTCGTTGTCCTTGCGCTCCTTCAGACGGTCCACCACGTAATTCACCACGCATTTGGGATAGGCGCCGCGGTATTTTTTGCCCACCCGCATCTTGCCGTCCACCACCTCGATCACCGGGCGGAGCTTCAGAAGGTTGGCGCCCAGCGCCGTCACCGAGGAGCAGCGGCCGCCCTTGGCCAGGTACGAAAGGGTCTTGATGACGAAGCTGGTGTCCACCTTGGCGGTGACCTCGCGCATGTAGGCGAGGATCTCCTCAATATCATCGGTGGTCCCGGATTTCCGGATCCCCTCCAAGATCACGTGGGAGATGCCGGTGGAAAGGTTCCTGGAGTCCACCACGTAGACGTTGGGAAACTCCTCGGCGGCGATGCAGGCGTTCTGGTAGCAGCTGGAGAAATCGCTGCTGATGGTGGT
>CACYBP010000120.1 GCA_902772625.1 Oscillospiraceae bacterium | reverse complement strand
TTTGGATCTTTGCCCTGTCAAGCCGCCGGGGCCGCCTTCCCCCTTCCGCGGCGCTTTCCCGAAAAATCCCCTCTTGACGCGGCGGGCCGAAAGGTGTATAATACGTCTCGTTGATGCGCCCATAGCTCAATTGGATAGAGCGCATGTTTCCGGGGCATGATGCTGGGGGTTCGAGTCCCTTTGGGCGCGCCAGGCAAAAGAGCGATGCGAAAGCGTCGCTCTTTTGTTATTCTCCCGTCTTTCCCGTCCGTTTTCAAAAAAGGAGGTTTCCATGAACCGACCCGTTTTCTTCCACGAGACCGATCTCTTTCGCCCTCATAACGACCCCGACGATCATTACGATCTGGCGTGTCTTTTCGCTCTGGCCGGGATGGGCCTTGCCGAGCTCGGCGGGATCCTTCTCGATTATCCTCCCTCTCCCGCCTTCGGCGATCCCGATATCGCCGCCCCGGCGGCGCTCTCGGAAATCACCGGGATCCCGGTCCCGGTGGGCGTCGGGCAGAGGGGGCCGGGTCTTGCGCCGGGATCGGGCCTTTCGCTTCTGAAGCAGACGCTGGAAAAGGCCTCTTCCCCGGTCACGGTCTTCATCGTCGGCTCCTGCCGGGACGTGTGCGAGGCGGGAAAGCGCTGGCCTTCGCTCTTCCGGGAAAAGGTCGGCGCGATCTATCTCAACGCCGGGGCGGGATGCGACACCCCGAAGCTTGAATACAACGTCTGGCTCGATCCCCGTTCCTTTGCCGGGATCTTCTCGCTTCCCTGCCCGGTCTACTGGATGCCCTGCTTCCATTCCATGGAAAGTGAGAACACCGTCGGCCGGCACGGCACCTGGTGGCATTTCCGGCAGAAGCGGATCTTCGATCTGCTCTCCCCCGCGGTTCTGAATTACTTTCTCGACGCCCTTTCCCGGAGGCAGGGGGCCGACTGGCTTTCGTCTCTTTCCGCGCCGGTGGATCCGCGGCTCCGGGACTTTTTCGGCGAGAGTTTCCGGAACATGTGGTGTACGGCGGGCTTTCTCCACGCCGCGGGACTTTCGGTCACACGGGAGGGGGCGATCGTCCCCCTGGGAAAGGAGCCCCGGAAGGAGGTCTTCTCCTTCCGCCCGGTCTCTGTCTCCTGTCCGGAGGACGGACACGCCCTCTGGCGCGAGGCGGCGGAGGGGGAAACCGACCGGTATCTCTTCACGGTGGAGGACCCCGCCTCCTACGAGGAAGCGATGACCTCCGCCCTCGCCTCGCTCCTCTCCCGCCTTTCGGAAAAGGGATCCCTCTCCCCGCCGGAGACTTCTTTCAGAAGCTATCCCTGATCCCTGTTATCCCGGGCGTCCGCCCTTTCCCGCTGCGGTTTCGGACCGCCGGGAGGAGCGGACGCCTTTTCTTTCGGCATTTTGCCCTATTCCACTCTTCCCCGCGCCTTCATTCTTTCTCATCCCGTTGCTTGACAAACTCCCACCGGTATGGTATGATTTAAACTAATCAAAGAAAAAGAAAAAAGGAGACTGAACATGAAATCGAAAAGACTTATGAGATTCGTTTCTTTGATGGCCGCTCTTCTGATCGTCTTCTCGCTTGCCGCCTGCTCCAAAGCGGGCGACGCGGAGGAAGCCGGGGATCTTCTGGCCCGCGTCAAGGCCAGGGGCACTCTGGTGATTGCCACCGAAGGCGACTGGGCGCCCTGGACCTATCACGACGAAAACGGCGTCCTGACCGGCTTTGACGTGGAGATCGGCAAGCTGATCGCCGAGGAACTGGGCGTGGAGGCCGAATTCAAGGAGACCGACTGGGATTCGATCCTGGCCGGCGTGGAAGCGGGCCGCTTCGACATCGCCTGCAACGGCGTCGGATACACCGAGGAGCGCGCCAAGAGCTACTACTTCTCCGATCCCTATCTCTACTCCCCGCAGGTCCTGGTGGTGCGCGCCGACAACGAGGACATCAAGACGCTTGACGATCTGAAGGGCAAAACCACCGCCAACACCGCCTCCAGCACCTACGCCGAGGTGGCGGAAAGCTACGGCGCCACCGTCACGCCGGTGAACACTCTGCAGGATACCATCGAGCTGCTTCTCGCCGGGCGGGTGGACGCCACGCTGAATTCCAAGCTTTCGATCCTGGATTATCTCGACCAGCATCCCGACGCGGAGATCAAGATCGTCTCGGAGGACGAGGGCGAGATCATGGTCTTCCCGGTGGCCCGCACCGACGACGCGAAGCCCCTGATCGACGAGGTCAACAAGATCCTCAAAACCCTTCGCGAAAACGGCAAGCTCGGCGAGCTTTCGACCAAATATTTCGGCGCCGACCTGACCAACGCCGACTGATTTTTACGCGCTTTTCGGTCCGAAACGGGGAGAATTCCCCGTTTCGGCTTTTTCTCGGCGGGAACCCGCCCCCCATCAATTCTTGACAGGAGGTCCCTATGGACGAACGCCTGTGGCTGATCCTTCTGGAGGCCTTTCCCAAGCTTTTGCTTTACGGCGTCACGGTCACCATCCCCCTGACGCTCCTATCTTTTGCCCTGGCCTTGGTCATATCCATCGCGGTGGCCCTGATCCAGTACGCGCACGTGCCGGTGCTTTCGACCCTCTGTCGGATCTATATCTGGATCGTGCGCGGCACGCCGCTTCTGGTGCAGCTCTATCTGGTCTTTTACGGGCTCCCCTCCCTGGGCATCACGCTGGACGCCTATCCCACGGCGGTGCTGGTCTTCGGCATCAACGAGGGCGCCTATATGGCCGAAAGCATCCGCGGCTCGCTGGAGTCGGTTTCCCGGGGGCAGGTGGAGGCCGGTCAGTGCGTGGGCTTGAATTATCTGCAGATCATGTGGCACATCGTCCTGCCCCAGGCCTTCCGGGTCGCCTTCCCCTCGCTTTCCAACTCGCTGATCTCGCTGGTGAAGGGGACGTCTCTGGCGGCGGTGATCACGGTCACCGAAATGTTCCGTGAGGCGCAGGTCATCAACGGCCGCGTCTATGAATCCCTGGGACTTTACACCGAGACCGCCCTGATCTATCTTCTGTTCTGCTCGCTTCTCACGCTGCTGCAGCGTTTCCTGGAAAAGCGGCTGAACCGGTTCGGAGGTGCGCGGGCATGATGCTGGATATCCGGAACGTTCACAAATCCTTTGACGGCCGCGAGATCCTTCACGGCATCGACCTCCAGGTGGAAAAGGGCGACGTGGTGGCGATCCTCGGCCCCAGCGGCTCGGGCAAAACCACCCTGCTCCGGTGTCTCAACTTTCTGGAGCGTGCCGACGAGGGGACTCTGGTCTTCGACGGCGAGCCCTTCGATCTGCACAGGGCCAAAAAGGCCGAGATCGCCCGGGTGCGGCGAAAGACCGCCTTCGTCTTCCAGAATTACAATCTCTTCCTCAACAAAACCGTCCTCAAAAACGTGACCCTCGGCCTCACCGCCGCGCGGAAGATCCGCAGCGCCGACGCCTATTCCATCGCGGTGCACGCTCTGGAACGGGTGGGCATGGCCGACCGGCTTCAAAGCTACCCCTCCCAGCTTTCCGGGGGCCAGCAGCAGCGCGTCGCCATCGCGCGGGGCCTTGCCTCCGGTCCCGAGATCATCTACTTCGACGAGCCCACCAGCGCCCTGGATCCCGAGCTGATCGGCGAGGTTTTGGGCGTGATGCGGGATCTGGCCCGGGACGGCATGACCATGCTGGTGGTGACCCACGAGATGGAATTCGCGCGCAACGTCTCGAATAAAGTGCTTTTTATGGACGGCGGAAAGATCATCGAAGCGGGTCCCTCCCATGAATTCTTCGCGAACCCAAAGGAGGAGCGCTCCCGGGAATTCATCCGTTCCATTCTGGAAAAGGAATCCCGCGCCGCGCGTCACGGAGAATAAGAATGACAGCGAGCCGGACGGCAGAACGCCGTCCGGCTCGTATTCTGTTCCTGAGAGGTATCCTTTTCAGGGCGTCCGGTCTGAGAGGGTGACGCGGACCAGATCTCCCGGTTCCCTGCCGGTCTGTTTCCGGATCGCTTTCGGCACGCCAAGGACGTAAAGGATCTCTCCTTTTTCGTCCTTCACGCCCATATTGACCACGCTTCCCCGGTAGAGAACGCCGTCCAGAAGTGCGTCGACCTTCCACCGGCCGGAGCCGCATTCCTTCCGGATATCCACCGGCACGACGATATAGGCCGCGTCCATATCGGGGTTTTTCTGAAGGACTGCTTCAAAATCAAAGCGCTTTGCCACACTCTTTCCGGTCAGGTCCTGACCGCGGTGCCGTCGTGGCGTCTTCCCATGAAGGCAAGGCCGCCGCCGAGGTTGTAGCCCTTGCCGGGATACTTCTTCGCCATCTCCTCGTCGAACTCCACGCCCCAGCCCGGCTTGTCGTTCACGTAGGCGTAGCCGTGCTTCACCACCGGGGAGCCCGGGAACATCTCGTAGGTGATCTCGCCGGGGACGGCGTACTCCTGGCAGATGCAGTTGGGGCTGACCAGATCCAGATGGAGCTGGGCCGCCATGCCCACCGGCGTGATGTCGTGCGGGCCGTGCCACATGGTGCCGACGCCGAAGGTCTCGCAGGTGGCGGCAAGCTTCTTCGCCGGGGTGAATCCGCCCAGCATGCTGATGTGGCAGCGGACGTAGTCGATCAGGCGGTTCGCGATCAGGTTCTTATACTCCATCGGGTTGACGAAAAGCTCACCCATCGCCATGGGGATCGAGCTGACACGCCGCACCTCGGCGAACCAGTCGGCGTATTCCGGGGCCAGAAGATCCTCGATAAAGGCGGGCTTGTAGGGTTCCAGCGCCTTGGCCAGCGACACCGCCTCGGTGGGATGGAATCTTTCGTGGACGTCGATGCCCACGTCGATCTCGTCGCCGAACCGGTCGCGCAGATACGCAAACAGCCTTACGTATTCCTTGGCCGCCTTTTTGGGATCGAAATAGATGCCCTCCGGCGCGCCCTCGGGCTTTCTCTCCTCGTCGCAGGCGAAAAGCGAACGAAGCCCCACGCGGATGAATTCAAAGCCGTCCTTGGTCATCGCCTCCACGCTGTCGCCCACTTCCTCCAGGGTCCTGCCGTGAGCGCCGCGTGGCATGACCGCCACGCCCTCGCGCACCTTGCCGCCCAGAAGCTGGTACACCGGAACGCCGAGCATCTTGCCCTTGATGTCCCAGAGCGCCTCGTCCACGCCGCTGATGGCGTTGTTGAGCACCGGGCCGTTTCTCCAATAGCTGCTGCCCATCATCTGCTGCCAGGCGTCCTCGATCTTCTCGACGTCGCGGCCGATCATCATGGGCCTGAGGTAATCCTCCACCGCGGTCTTGACGGCGGTGATCCTCTGGGTAAAGGTCGCGCAGCCCAGGCCGAAAAGCCCCGGCTCGCTGGTTTCCACCTTCACCACGGCGATGTCGCACCGCTCGGGGGCGGTGATGATGCATTTCACGTCTCTCACAGTCACTGCCATTTCCGTATCTCCTCTCTTTTTCATGAGCTGTCTGATTTCATTATACCCGAATCCGGACCGGATTGCAAAGGCGAAACTGCATGATTTTCCGGGGTCATATTTGGCGGAACCGGAAAATCTCCCGGAGAAATCCCGCCTGTCCCCGGAGAGTTTACAGTTCGTTCAAACTTTTGATACCTCTTTGATACAAAACTGTGTTATACTCGTTCTGACGCCGGAAGCTTTCGTCTCACCCTGAAAGGAGGGATCCCGTGAGAATGCAAAAAAGACTTGCTCTTCTGCTTTTGATCTTTCTTCTCTTTCTGTCCTCCTGCCGCGGCGCGGGTCCCCCGGTTTCTCCCGCGCTGGATCCGGCGGAGAAGTCCGCCGCTTTACCGCCCGCCGAAACCGTTCCCGATTCCCCGGAGGAAGGAATCTTCATCCCGGAGGAATACGCAAAGGGCGAGCCGGTGCTCTTTAACGGGATCACCCGCCTGTATTACGGCGGGGACGCGAAGGATATCACCCTGACCGGCCTTCCGGTCTATACGCTGGAGGGTCTTTCCCGCACACCCCACTGCCGTACGCTTTCGATCTACACCCAGACCGGGAAGCTCGACTGGAGCCCGGTGGGAACTCTGAAGGAGCTCGTCTCGCTTACGGTCAACTTCACGCCCGAGCTGGATTTCTCCGCCTTTTCCGGCGCCGGAAGTCTCGAAAGCGTTTTCTGCCTCCGCGCCGGGAGCTATCGGCTCCGGGGGATCGAAAAGCTCTCTTCGCTCCGAAGTCTTTCCCTCGGCGGCGGAGTCCTTTCCGATCCGGAGGCGCTTTCCGGGCTTTCCGGTCTCAGAGATCTGACGCTCACGGGTACGGGGATCGAATCGCTTTCCTTTCTTCGGGAAGGACTTCCGTCTCTGGTGACTCTGGATCTTTCCCATAATCCGCTCTCGGACCTCTCGGCTCTGACGCCGGAGGCCTTCCCGGCTCTCCGTGAAATCAAGGTCTCCTCCTGTCCCTGCCCCGAAGGGATCGCCTCCGGGCTTGAAGAGATCTTCAAGGATCGGGACGTCCGCGTGATCACCTCCGACGGGAACGACGCTTCTCTCGCCTCCCTCTGGGCTGATACCGCGTTCGGAGAGGAATGCTTTTTCACCGGTCTTCCGGAGGACGCCCTGATCGGCGAAAAGCTTTCTGCCGCCGTCACGGCGGATCTGATCCTGACCGACAGCGCACGGCGCGACCTCGCGCCGGAGCTTGCGCCGCTCGCGTCTCTTCCCGCGCTTCGCGCCCTCTCCCTCACCCGGGGCGGCCTCGCCGACGTCTCCTTCCTGGAAGGGATGACGTCCCTGAAATCGCTTTCGCTGTGCGATAATCTTTTGACCGACGACGCCCTTTCTCCCCTCGCTTCCCTGTCTTCCCTGGAAGAGCTGGATCTTTCCGGGAATCCGGTGACGGCCGAGGGCCTGCGAAAACTTCAGGAGGCTCTTCCCAAAACGCGCATCGTCGCCTTTCAGAAGGAGTTTCGCTATTGTTACCCCGCGGGCGTTTTTGACGACGCCTTTGCCTCATAAATAAAAGAAGCGCCCGGGATCCGTGGATCCCGGGCGCTTCCCGATCCTGTATATGCCGGACCGCCATAAAGCCTTATGTTTGAACACGCTTTTCCCGGTCTGATTTCCAAAAAGGAAATTGCTTATACTTGATAAGGATCAGCCGCTCCAGCACCGAAAACCCGCACAGGATCATAGACAGCACCGTACAGGAAACCGATTGGATATCTATCTCCGACAGAGTTCCATGGCCGACGAGAAACCCAATCAAGTTGAAAATGTCCTTAAGGTTGACGATAAGGAGGGGGATCAATCTGACCTGGTCGGTCAAATGGAACACTATCTTGGGCTCGATCGGTTGCCGGAGTCGGTCCTGCAGCTTTCCGCATACGACGTAATCGCACAGAATAAACGCGATCGTTATCAGCGTGCATTCGATTAGATATGATATCGGATCATAATACCAGATAAGAAGGACAAGAATAAAGCCTGCGACTAATCCGGACGACACGATGTGAAAGATCAGTATCGCGATTATTTTGCCGTTCAGTAAGGGCTCCCGTTTCATGTCTCTCACTCCTTTATGAAACCGCAACATATTGATTATGATGGGATTGAATCTGGTTAGCGGATCGTATCTCAGCAGTAAAGAGTTTAACTAACTCGAAAGATTTCTTAGGAAAAACTGTATAGGAAGCAAGCTTCAATTCTTTTTTATATACCGTATTGTTTCCAGATCATCAAGGATGATCGCGCCGAGCGGGGTGGCGGAGGTAGAGACAAAGATTGATCCCTGCGTCGCGACGCCATGCCGTATCGTATTATTGGGAGTGTTTTGCGTTTTGATTATGTCGATTCA
>CACYBP010000119.1 GCA_902772625.1 Oscillospiraceae bacterium | reverse complement strand
GTGGATCCGAAGCGGTTCTTGGCGGCGCGCAGGATGCGGTAAGGGCCGTTCCGCTCTCCCTCAAAATACAGGACGCAGTCCACCATGTGTTCCAGAACCTTGGGCCCCGCGATAGCGCCTTCTTTGTTGACGTGCCCCACCACCATCACCGGGACGCCGAGGCTCTTGGAAAGATTCATCAATTCCAGGGTGCAGTCGCGCACCTGGGACACGCTGCCGGGGGCTGAGGCCGCGCTGCGGCGCGAGACCGTCTGAATAGAATCGACGATCACCAGATCGTAATGCCCCTCCAGAACCGTGGCTTTGATCACGTCAATATCGGTTTCCGCCAGGAAATAAAGCTCCGGCGCGCCGATCTGAAGACGCTCGGCGCGAAGCTTGAGCTGCCGGGCCGATTCTTCTCCCGACACGTAAAGCGTGCGGCAGTTTTCAGAGACCGTGCTGCAGATCTGAAGCAAAAGCGTGGATTTCCCGATACCGGGCTCTCCCGCGATCAGAGTGAGCGATCCCTTGACGATACCGCCGCCCAGCACGCGGTCCAGCTCGCCGATCCCGCTGGAATAACGGGGATCGTCGGCTCCGGAGATCTCCGAAAGGCGCTGGGCTTTGCCCGGAGAGGCCTTTGTGACGCCGCCGCGCGCGGAGACAGCGGGAATATCCGGCTCGACCTCTTCGATGGTATTCCATTCCTTGCAGGCCGGGCACTGACCGGCCCATTTCGGAAGCTCATGGCCGCAGGCACTGCACACAAATAGTCTTTTCGGAGTCGGCATACAATCATCCTTCGTTTGTAAGATAGGTATAGAGACCGCACGCGGTGAGAAAAGCGAGCTTCTTCCGGTAGGACGCGCGATCGAGCTTTGCGCTTTCCCCGGGATTGGAGAGATATCCGTATTCCATCAAAAGGGCGGGGCAGGAAAGCTTCCGCATCAGGAATACCGCCTTCGGCGCGGGGGAAAGCGGGCGGATCCTGGTCCGGGGAAGCGATGAGGAAAAAACGGCGTTCATCTTCTCCCCCAGTGCATACGATCCTTCGGAAGGGGCGTAGAAGATCTGAAACCCGGCGGCGGACGAGACCGGCGAGGCGTTCATGTGGATAGACAGGAAGACCGGATCCTCGGTTTCCAGGGAAAGCTTCAACCGGTTTTGAAGGTCCGAGACTTTCTTCTGACGGATGGTAAGGGCGTCCCCGTCGTAGACGCCGCTGTCGGTTTCCCGCGTCAGGACACGCGGGATCCCCATGAAACCCAGAAAGGCGTCGAGATCGCGCGCTATGGCCATCGTGTAGTCCTTTTCGGGGATCCCCGAAAGGCCCACCGTCCCTCCGTCCGGAGAGCCGTGACCGGGATCGATGATCACGGTGGTCCCCGCCGCGGCGGGAGCGAAGAGAAAAAAGAGAAGGAGAAAAATAAAAAGCTTTCGCATATTCCGGACCTCCCAATCGGTATAGAGTACGAACCTGAGGAGGGGAATATGCGTTCCTTTCCCTCTTTTTGAGGACGGGCGGAACGAAAACCCGTTTTCTGTATCATACCACTTTTTATAAACCGGGGCAAGGCCGTTTTCAGGCATACATAACGCGCCGGGAAACGGGCACAATAGGAACGAAATCCAAAGAGGAAAGGAATATCGGTATGATCGTGGACAAAATCGCCCTGGTGCTGACGGTGATCGGCGCCCTGAACTGGGGGCTGGTCGGGATCTTCAAATATGATCTCGTGGCCGCCATCGGCGGAGGACAGACGGGTATCCTTGCCAGAATCATCTACATTCTGGTGGCGCTGGCGGGGATCTGGTGCATCTCGCTGATCTTCCGGGAACATCCGGACCGGGTGGATTGAGAAAAGCGGAGAGGGGCATTCCCCTCTCCGCCTTTTTACAAAAGATTCAGGCTCTCGCCAGCACGATCTCCATGGTGTCCATGGCGATCACGAGTTCCTCGTTGGTCGGGATGACCAGCGTCTTCGCTCTGGCGCCGGGGGCCGACACATCGGCCTGCTCGCGGGTGCGGAGATTCTTTTCCTTGTCCAGCTCGAAGCCAAGGAATTCAAGGCCTTCCATGATGGCGGCACGGATGCGGCCGTTGTTTTCGCCGATGCCGGCGGTGAACACCACCGCGTCGATCCCGCCCATGGCGGCGGCGTAGGCGCCGATATATTTGCGGACCGAATAGGTGAACATATCCAGGGCGATCTTCGCTCTCTCGTTGCCTTCGTTGGCGGCGGCTTCCAGATCGCGGAAGTCGGAGGAAACGCCGGAAACGCCCAGAACGCCCGATTCCTTGTTCAGCATGGTGACGATCTCGCTGGCGGATTTGCCCTCGTGTTCGCCGATGAAGCCCAGGACCGCGGGGTCAAGATTGCCGGAGCGGGTCCCCATGGGAAGTCCTTCCAGAGGGGTCAGGCCCATGGAGGTATCGATGACCTTGCCCTCTTTCACGGCGGCGCAGGAGGAGCCGTTGCCCAGATGGCAGGTGACGATCTT
>CACYBP010000118.1 GCA_902772625.1 Oscillospiraceae bacterium | reverse complement strand
CCCGGCTGGTGGGGCGGCGCGCATCCTTTTACGCTCCTGGATTATTCCGTGGTTCACAACGGCGAAATCTCTTCTTATGACGCCAATCGTCGATTTATCGAAATGTTCGGGTATAAATGCACCCTTCAGACCGATACCGAGGTCATTACCTATATTCTGGATTACCTGGTCAGAGTACAGGGCCTGACGCTTCGGGAGGCCGCGAACGTGATCGCCGCTCCCTTCTGGAGCACGATTGAGCGCGAGGACGATCCCTACGAGCAAAAAAAGCACGCTTTCCTCAGGACGGTGTTTCCGAGCCTGCTCGTCACCGGCCCGTTCTCCATTGTCCTTGGCTTTACGGGCGGGCTGATGGCCCTGAATGACCGGCTGAAGCTCCGCTCAATGGTCGTCGGAGAAAAAGACGACCGGGTGCTGATCGCCAGCGAAGAGGCGGCAATCCGGACGATAGAACCGGAAGCGGAAAAGATCTGGGCACCCGCCGGCGGGGAGCCGGTGATTGTAAGGGTGAAAGAAGGTACTTATTGATGGGAATCGATTTCATCTATCCAGAATTTGAAGTGATCCGAAACGAAAACCGCTGCGTCGCCTGCCGCGTCTGCGAAAGACAGTGCGCCAACGAGGTGCATACCTTCAGCCCGGAGCGAGGCATCATGCAAAGCGACGAGACGAAATGCGTCAACTGTCAGCGCTGTGTCTCCCTTTGCCCCACGCGGGCGCTCAAAATCGTGAAAAGCGACTGCACCTTCAGGGAAAACGCGAACTGGCAAAACGATACGATCCGCGAGATCTATAAGCAGGCCGGTTCCGGCGGCGTACTCCTTTCCTCCATGGGAAATCCAAAGCCGCTTCCCGTTTATTGGGACAAGATCCTGATCAACGCTTCGCAGGTGACGAATCCTTCCATCGACCCGCTGCGCGAGCCGATGGAAACACACGTTTCTCTAGGAAAGAAGCCCGAGCAGATTACACGGGACAAAAACGGCAGACTGGTCTGCGATCTGCCGCCTCAAATCAGTCTTTCCATGCCGGTTATGTTCTCCGCCATGAGCTACGGCTCCATCAGCTATAACGCCCACGCCTCTTTAGCGCGCGCCGCGGCCGAACTTGGAATCCTCTACAACACCGGCGAGGGTGGGCTCCACGAGGATTTTTACCGCTACGGGGAAAACACGATCGTTCAGGTGGCGAGCGGCCGCTTCGGCGTTCACGAAGACTATCTGGAGGCCGGAGCCGCCATCGAGATCAAAATGGGTCAGGGCGCCAAGCCCGGCATCGGCGGCCATCTGCCCGGCGCGAAGATCGTCGGCGACGTTTCCCGCACGCGTATGATCCCGGAGGGCTCGGATGCGATCTCGCCCGCGCCGCACCACGATATCTATTCCATCGAAGACCTGCGGCAGCTCGTTTTCTCCCTGAAGGAAGCCACCGAATACCGCAAGCCGGTGATCGTAAAGGTAGCCGCCGTCCATAATATCGCGGCCATTGCCAGCGGCATCGCCCGAAGCGGCGCGGATATCATCGCGATAGACGGTTTTCGCGGAGGGACCGGCGCGGCGCCGACCCGCATTCGCGACAACGTGGGCATTCCCATCGAACTGGCTCTCGCCGCGGTGGATCAGCGCCTTCGCGACGAAGGGATCCGCAACAACGTCTCGCTCGTCGTCGGCGGTTCGATCCGCAGTGCGTCGGACGTGATCAAAGCGGTGGCTCTTGGCGCGGACGCCTGCTATATCGCAACGGCGGCGCTTTTGGCCCTCGGCTGTCACCTCTGCCGCACCTGCCAGAGCGGCAAATGCAACTGGGGCATCGCCACCCAGCGCCCCGATCTTGTCAAACGCCTCAATCCGGACGTGGGTTCCGGGCGGCTCGTGGACCTCATGACCGCCTGGCGGCATGAGATCATGGAACTGATGGGCGGCATGGGGATCAATTCCATTGAGGCTCTGCGCGGAAACCGGCTGATGCTGCGCGGAGTAGGACTGAACGAAACGGAGCTTCGGATCTTGGGTATTGCCCATGCGGGAGAATGAGCTTATGAAACGAGTTTACGTCAATGAAGAATGGTGCCTCGGCTGTCATCTTTGCGAATACAACTGCGCCTTTGCCAATTCAGGGCTCTCCGATATGGTTTTGGCGCTCAAGGGAAAACCGATCTATCCGCGCATCCATATCGAGGGCGGCGAAAAGATTTCCTACGCCGTTTCCTGCCGTCACTGCAAAGATCCAATCTGCGTCGCAAGCTGTATCGCGGGGGCTCTTTCTAAGGAAAACGGCGTGATCCGGATCGCTCAGGAGAAATGCGTCGGGTGCCTGACCTGTGTGCTCGTCTGCCCCTACGGCGCGCTCGCGCCGAACAAAAACGGCGTGATGCAGAAATGCGAGCTTTGCCTTCAAAATACATGCGGCGAGCCCGCCTGCGTCAAGGGCTGCCCGAACCGGGCGATCGTCTATGAGGAAAGGGGAAAGGGCGAATGAAGCGTTACGTTATCATCGGAAATGGAGTCGCCGCTGCGAGATGCATCGAAGGGATCCGCAGTGTCGATCTCTCCGGTGAGATCACAGTGGTATCCGAAGAAAACCGAGCCGTTTACTGCCGCCCGCTGATCTCGTATTATCTGGAAGGGAAAACCGACCTTGTCCGGATGCGGTACCGTGAAGAAGGGTTTTACGACCGGATGGACTGCAAGGTGCTTTACGGCCGCCGGGCAACGCATATCCATAAGGATTTGAAAGAAGTCGAGCTCGATGACGGGAGAGGTTTGTCCTACGATGCCCTGTGCCTCGCGACGGGTTCCGCGCCCTTCGTTCCTCCATTCAAAGGGCTTGAGACCGTTCCGCAGCGCTTCTCCTTTATGACGCTTGACGACGCGCTCTCCCTTGAAAAAGCGATTGAGAAAACGTCCCGCGTTCTGATCGTCGGCGCGGGACTGATCGGCCTCAAATGCGCGGAAGGGATCCGCGAGCGTGTGGAGAGTGTGACGGTCTGCGATCTCGCGGACCGGGTGCTTTCGAGTATTTTGGACGCGGATTGCGCCTCCATGATGCAGCGCCGTCTCGAAGAACACGGGATCTCTTTCCTCCTCGGCGACAGCGCAGAGCGTTTTGAAGGCAATCGCGCCTGTATGACAAGCGGAAAAACCGTGGATTTCGATGTTCTCGTTCTCGCCGTCGGCGTACGTGCCAACACCGCGCTTCTCCGGGAAATCGGCGGCGCGGTAAACCGGGGCATCCTCGTGGATGAAAATATGAAAACCTCGGTCGAGCAGATCTATGCCGCCGGAGACTGCACGGAAGGGTGGGATCTCTCCGCCGGGCAGAACCGGGTCCTCGCAATCCTTCCAAACGCCTCGCTGCAGGGCTTTACCGCCGGGGTGAACATGGCCGGAGGTTTTCTGAAATTCGAAAAGGGGATGCCGCTCAATTCCATCGGTTTCTTCGGCCTTCACGCGATGACCGCAGGCTCTTATGAGGGCGAGTTTTATGAAGAAAAAACGGAGACCTCGCTCAAGCGGCTTTTCACAAAGGATGATCTCTTGAAAGGATTCATCCTGATCGGATGCGAGGAACGCGCGGGCATCTATACCTCGATGATCCGGGAAAAGACGCCGCTTTCGTCGGTCGACTTCGATTTGATGAAGCAAGGGGCGACGACAGCCGCCTATTCTGCTGTAGAGCGTAGAAAAAAGTTCGGAGGTATGGTATAATGACGGTGATCCATGCAGATGGGCTCGACCACAAGGCCCTCAACGAAAAGATCCGGCAAACTGCCGATCCCTGCATCGTGGACGGCTGCTGCGGACAGCGATTTATCGCCGCAGGAATGGCGGGGCGCGAGATCGGGATCCGCGGGATCCCCGGCAACGCGCTAGGCGCGTATCTCAACGGAGGCCGCCTTACGGTAGAGGGAAACGCGCAGGACGCCGTGGGAGATACCATGAACGCGGGTACGATCGTGATCCACGGCAATATCGGGGACGCCGCGGGCTACGCCATGCGCGGCGGAAAGATCTACGTCCGGGGCAACGCCGGATACCGCGCGGGGATCCACATGAAAGCCTACGAAGAAAAAGTGCCGCTGATGGTGATCGGCGGCAAGGCCGGCAGCTTCCTCGGCGAATACCAGGCGGGCGGGATCATCATCGTGCTGAACCTGGACGCCCCGCAGAAAAAATGCATCGGCTTTTTCCCCTGCACGGGTATGCACGGCGGGAAAATGTTCCTGCGCTCCGCCTGCGAAAACGTGGTATTTCCGCAGCAGGTCACGGCCCGTCCGGCTTCAGGGGGCGATCTTCATGAACTGCGCGAATATCTCAGGGAATACTGTGAACTGTTTTCTCTTGATCCGGAAGAGGTGCTCTCGGCGCCTTTCACGGTCGTGACGCCGGACAGCAAAAACCCTTATAGACAAATGTACGTGGCAAACTGACGCCGCGAGGAGGTTCTCTCATGAAGTATTCAAAGGACGAGGTCATGCAGTACGTGGAAGAAGAGGACGTGAAGTTTATCCGCCTTGCCTTTTGCGACGTTTTCGGAAAGCAAAAGAACATTGCCGTCATGCCGCAGGAGCTGCCCCGCGCCTTTGAATACGGCATCGCGTTCGACGCGTCGGCCATTGCGGGCTTCGGGGACGAAGTCAGGAGCGACCTGCTGCTGCGTCCCGAACCGGATACGCTCATGCCCTTGCCGTGGCGTCCGGAACACGGCCGCGTGGTCCAGATGCTTTCGAACATCACGTATCCGGACGGGACGCCTTTTGTCTCTGACACGCGAAACCTTCTCAAAAAAGCGGTATCGGCGGCGCGGGAGAAGGGCTTCAGCTTCACCTTCGGCGCGGAGCAGGAATTCTATCTCTTCCATCTGGACGAAAACGGAAAGCCGACGGCAACACCCTGCGACGAAGCCGGATATATGGACATCGCTCCGGAGGATCACGGTGAAAACGTGCGCCGTGAGATCTGCCTGACGCTCGAGCAGATGGGGATGCGCCCCGAAAGCTCCCACCACGAAGAAGGCCCCGGCCAGAACGAGATCGATTTTCGTTTTGCCGACGCGCTGACCGCCGCGGATCACGCGCAGGTCTTTCAGCGTGTCGTAAAGACCGTAGCGTACCGAAATGGCCTGTTCGCAGATTTCTCACCGAAACCGATCGAGAATGCCCCTGGAAACGGATTTCATATCAACATTTCTCTGAACCCTTTTGATGAAAACGGTGCTTTCTCCCAGATGATCGCCGGTATCCTTTCCAATATCAAGGCGATGACGCTGTTTCTGAATCCTTCCGGGGATTCTTACCGGAGGCTGGGAAAAAGTAAAGCGCCCGGCTATATCTCCTGGTCGGCGGAAAACCGCTCGCAGCTTGTCCGGATCCCCGCGGCCACAGGAGAGTACCGGCGCGCGGAGCTTCGCTCTCCCGATCCGGGCGCCAATCCCTACCTTGCTTTCGCGCTTTTGATTTACGCGGGCCTTGAGGGGATCGAAAAGAAGCTCAGGCTGCCCGAGGCGGCGGATCTCAACCTTTTCTCCGCCGGCGAAGAGATTCTCCAACCGTTTGAGACGCTTCCGAAATCCTTTGAGGAAGCTTGCGCTGCCGCGGCTTCCAGCGATTTTATCAAAGCCCATATCCCTCAGGAGATCCTGTCCGTCTACCTGAACCGATAACCGTTTTCGGCAAGAAGAAAGAGGTCCGTTATGAGTCTGAGAGAGCGCGTTTACAGCGTCCTTGTCGTATCTGCGGCAGAAAAACTGAATACTGCGCTTGTTTCGTCGCTCCCGGAATCCCATTACAGCCCGGTTCAAATTGTTTCCAACCTGAGCGCGGCAAAACGTCTTTTTGGCGAGCGCAGCTTTGATTTCGTGATCGTCAATTCTCCGCTTCCGGACGGAGACGGGAGCCGGTTCGCGATCGACGTTGCTGCCGGATCCTCTGCGGCTGTGCTGCTCCTTGTTCGCGCAGAGCAGTATAACGGCTTTTTTGAGAAGGTTGCAGAGCACGGCGTCTTTACGCTGGCAAAGCCCCTGAATCGTCCTCTCTTATCAGTCTGCCTTGATTGGCTTTCAAGTGCCAGGGAGCGTCTTAGAAGACTCGAGAAAAAGACCGTATCCATCGAAGAAAAGATGGAGGAGATTCGCATTGTCAACCGCGCCAAGTGGCTCCTTATTTCAGAACTGAAGATGGATGAAGCCCAGGCGCACCGCTATATCGAAAAGCAGGCGATGGATCGCTGTATTTCCCGAAAGGATGTTGCATCGGAAATTATAAAGACGTATGCTTAAAATGCAGAATCGATGTGAAGACCCATTCCCGCCCATTCATGACAGCATATGAAAGAAATATCTATTATGCCTTGATTCTCTTGATTCTAAAGAACACATGGCCTTGACAGAATACTGGATCTCCGGTACAATAACCGAGCGTCGTCCAGATGCGACAACGAAACACCATATATAAATCCATTCGGTGAACACACCGAGATCGTCTTTGAAAACAAAGCCGATCCACATAGCTTTCGAGCAAGGGAGCATATCCCTGCCGCAGAGCTGTGTGGGTCGGCTTTTTGCGTTCAAGCTGTAAATATTCTGTGAATTTT
>CACYBP010000117.1 GCA_902772625.1 Oscillospiraceae bacterium | reverse complement strand
GTGACCTTATCTATAGCATATCATCTGTACTTTGGCATGTCAACGTCATGAACGGCAGGTTAAATGTCATGAACGGCATATCCCGGGAGCATTCGGGCCTTATATGGAGCTTTGCCGACGGGGAAAGCGGCGGCACGGCCTTTTCAGACGGGTAAAAAGAATCCCCGGCGTCGCGCTTCACAGGGAGCGCGCAGCCGGGTTTCTTCTGTCGTTTTTCTCTTAATGGGGCTTTATCCGTACCGGCGGATCAGGGCGCAGACCTTGCCCAGAATGACGCAGTCGTTGGCCGGGATCGGATCGTAGGCCGGATTCTCGGGCATCAGGGTGACGGTCTTCGCGCTTTCGTCAAGCTTCAGCCGTTTCACCGTCGCCTCGTCGCCGAGCAGAGCCACCACGATATCGCCCGATTCGGCGGCGGGCTGGCAATGGACGATGATCACGTCGCCGTCAAAGATCCCGGCGTTGATCATGGAATCGCCCGAGACGTTCAGGGCAAAGTAATTCTCGTGCGAGGTGGGGGCTTCGAAGGGGACGTAGCCTTCGACGTTTTCCACGGCGGTGATGGGGACCCCGGCGGTCACCTTGCCGAGAAGCGGCACGCGCTTGAAGCTTTCGCTTCCCACCGAAAGGGCGCGGGTCTTCCGGTCGTCCTTGGTCAGATAGCCCATTTCGGCCAGCTCTTTCAGATAAGAGTGGACGGTGGCGGTGGAGCGGATGCCCACCCCGGCGCAGATCTCCCGTACCGAGGGGGGATAGGAACGCTCCGCCACGGTGTTGGAAATGAATTCCAGGACTTCACGCTGCTTGGGCGTCAGATTTTTCATGTCATCATCCTTTCGCGATCCGCCGCGGGGAAAAGCGGGACGAACTTTCGTTTGCCTTATTGTACCACAGGGCGGAGGCAAAAGTCAAACACTTGTTTATAGCTTTTGAAGATTTTTTTTCGCCTGATCCCGGAGACGCTCGTATCCGGCCTTTCCCCAGAAGAGATTGACCGCCTCGAGAAGCGAGGTGACGCTCATCCTTTCGGGCAGGGAGGCGAGCTTTGAAAACTCCTTCCGGAGCGCCCGGCTTTCCTCTCCGCCGAGAAGGCCGTCCTCGTAGAGATCGGTCCGGGAGACCTTTTCCTCCGGCGGGGGAAGAGCGTCTTTCCCGAGGAAGGTGGCCCCGGCGCGGCGCACCGCTTCGCGGATCACCTCCGCGGGAAGGCCCTCCACGCCGAGCTTCCCCTCGGACGAGGGGGAGGCTTTCCGCTTTTCTTTTCCGAAAAGATCGGGGATATAGGCGGTCAGGACCCTTCCCGTGACCCGGGAACGGATGAAATCCCGGATCTGCCGCCCGGCGGCGTCGCCGTCGGTCAGAAGAAGGATCCCGGACGTCCGGGACAGGGCGTCCAGATGGCGGAGCAGGTCGCGCCGGTTGTAGATGCCGAAGCCCCCGGTGGCGATCACGGGACTCTGAAAAATCTCCCGCACCTTCAGGACGTCGTATTTGCCCTCCACCACGATGACCTCCCGGAGGAAGTCCTTTTCATGCCCGCTCATACCGGGCCTCCCGGGCGCGTCCGGCCCACCAGCACCGCAAGCTTGATCAGAAGCATTTCGGTCAGAGCCTCGGCGTCCTGGCTTGAGGAGCGCATGAGGTATTCGTTCTCGGCGGCCAGGAACGCCGCCCGGCGCAGCCGGGTGACGTCGATGCGCGAAACGATCTTTTTCAGGACGTAAAGCCGTCTGTCGCTGATCGAAAGGGAGGAGGCGAGCTCCTCGTTCGGGACGCCCGCCGCGGCGCCGAGTTTCACCGCGTAAACCCGCTTCACCTCGGAAAGCAGCATGGAGGAAAGGGCGTAGACGTTCGCCCCTTTTTTGAGCTGGCGGCGGTATTGGGTCAGGGCGGAGGCGAGATCGCCGTCGAACACGGCGCTTGAGATCAGATAGGCCGCCGCGTCGGGGGACAGGGTGACTAAAGATTCCACGTCCTCGGGCGTGATCTCGGAGGAGGGGAGGGAAAAGAGCTTTTTCGCCTCGGACATCACGCTCTGGGTGTCGCTCCCTGTCGAAAGGGCCACCAGCCGCTCGGCGGCGCCGGGGGCGAAGGAACGGCCGGCTTCCCCGGCCTCGCGGAGAAGCAGCCGCGTCATCTCAGGCGCGGAGGGGGTCTCGAAATCGAAATAAGAGCCTTTTTTCCGGAGAAAATCCAGAAGCGATTTCCCGCCGGCTTTTTTTTCGTCGCCCGGGGCGCTCTTGCCCCGCCGCGAAGGCGCTTCGGCGAGCTCCAGAAGCACCACGGCGTATTCCGGAAGATCCGAGAAGATCTCTTTATAAAGCCCGGCGTCCTCCTCCGGAAGGGAGGAGGCGTGGAAGGAACGCACCCGGATGAACTTCCGCCCGGCGAAAAGGGGAGGGGAATCCACCGCGTCGGAAAGCGCCTCCGGGGTGAGGCCGTCGCCGTCCAGCGTGAGGGTGTTCGGCTCGTCGTCGCCCACGGCGAAGAGGCGAAGCTCCTCCGCGCACTTTTCCCGGAACCAGGGTTCTTTATCCGAAAAAATCCACAGGGTCTCCTTTCCCGCGGCCAGAGCGGCGCGGAAGGAGGCGAGGGCCGAGGCGTCTTTCATGCGTTCTCCTTTCCGGAACGGCCGGAAGGTCATTCCACGGTGAAGTGTCCCCCGGTGACGCGGACCGTCACCTCGCCCTCCAGAAAGGGCTCGGCTTCGATCCGGAGGGAAGAGGGAAGGGCGCGCGGCGGCTGGCCGAGAAGGACCAGCGGCGCGTCGGGAAGAAAAGACAGGGCGTCGGGATCCCGCGCGGCGGCTTTCCCGAGGATCACGAGACCGGCCTTTCTCCGGATGGCGGGCGAGAAGAGGATCCGGAGGGTCTCCTCCCGGCCATAGAGCGCCGCGTTCCCGTCGGGGGTGATCCGGAGCGAGAGCTCTCCCGCGGTCATGAGAAGGTTTTCGCCCGCAAGATTTTTCGCATCCGGGAACCGGGCGAGGGCTTCCTCTCCCCCGGGGCCGGGGATCAGATAGTCGGGAGAGGCGATGTTTTCCCGCTCCAGAAGGTCCATTGCCGTTTCGTCGAAGCCGAATAGAAACGAATTCCCCTTCAGGAGGAGAAGCACGCAGTCGTTCCGCCCCGCAAGGCAGGTGACGGTGGCGTCGGGCGCGGGCGAAAGCCGGAGGAAGAGCCCGAGAAGGAGGAAGGGCAGAAGGAGAAGGGCGAAAACGCGCGGTCTGAGGATCCGCCTTTCACGAAGCGAGAGGAAAAAGAGGAGCGCAAGCCCCAGAAACGCGAAAAGCGCGAAGAGCGGATGCCCGGCTCCGATCACCGCGTGGGGAAGCGAGGCGAAAAGCCGGTCGACCCCGAGGAAAAGCGAGAGCAGAAATCCGATCGCGTCCCCCAGAAGCGCCCCCAGGGGGAAGAAGAGATAGGAGACCAGCGTCGAGGCAAGCCCGCCGAGAAAGAGCACAGGCACCAGCCACAGAAGCACGAGGTTTGAGGGCAAAAAATAAAGCGCGAGCCGCCCGGTGTAGAAAAGGGAGGCGGGCAGAACGGCGATCCCGGCCGAGGCCGATACGGCCGCCGTGCCCGAAAGAGTCCGGAAAATCCGGGACAGGATCCCCCGGGGCAGGAAGGACGCGGGGAGCGAAAGAAACTCCGAAAGCCGGGGAGAGAGAAAGAAGATCCCCGCCACCGAAAGATAAGAATAGACCAGAGCCGCGTCGTAAAGGGCGAAGGGATTATAAAGCAGGATCAGAAGCAGGGTGGAAAGAAGCGAGGTCAGGGGATCCCGCGGCCTCCGGAGAGCGCTTCCCAGGGCGGCGTACAGAAGCATCAGAAAGGCCCGGAGCACCGAAACGCCGAAGCCGGTGAGCAGGGCGAAAAACAGCGCCGCGGGGATCGCGGCGAAAAGATAGGAACGCCGCGCGCGGAGCAGGGCGAAAAGCGAGATCACGAAAGAGAGGTGCATCCCCGACACCACGAAGGCGTGGGAAAGGCCGGTGCGGGATAGGGCGAGGCGCGTCTCCTCCGGAAGAGAGGAGCGCTCTCCCCACAAAAGGGCCGCCATTTCCCCGGCATGACCGCCGAAAAGCCGCGTCACCCGGGAAAGAAGCGCCGTGCGCAGCGAATAAAGCGCCGCGAGCGGAGGAAAAGCCTCTTTTTCAGCCGCGATCTCCCCCGCGGGGGTCACGGTAAGCGGGATCCCGTCGGAAAGATAGTATTTCTCAGCGTCAAAGCCCTGCCGTCCAGCGGGCAGAGAGAATTTGCCGTAAAAAGAGAGCCTGTCGCCCGGGCGGTATTCCCCGTCGTCGTAGAGACGGAGAAAGACCCGGGCCTTTCTCCCGCCGACCTCGCCGAAGGCGCTGAAGCCGTAGTTCTTCTTTTCGGTGACGAGAAGCGAGACCTCGCCCTCGCCGCCCGCAAGCTTTCTGGCGGGCTCGACGAAGGCCAGCCGGTAGCCGCCCTGAAAGAGGATCCCGGAAAGAAGCCCGAGAAGAAGCACCGCCGCGGGATAAAAGCGCTCGCGCTTCTTCGCGCGGAAAAGCGCGAAGAGAAAGGCTCCCGCCGCGGCCGCCGCGACGGGGAAGCACGCGGGGAGGGAAAGCGAAAGGGTGAGAAAAAGGGCGCAGAGAAAGCCGGCCGCAAACAGAGCCAGGGGCCGCCTGACGTGCCGTGCCATCTTTCACGCGTCCTTTCCCGCAAAACTGTAAGGGGCGGCGCCGGGGGAGGATCAGCCCATCCGGTCTCCCATCTGCCGCCCGCCCAGAAGGTGGATATGCATATGCCTGACGCTCTGACAGGCGTCGGGCCCGACGTTGGAGATCAGCCGGTAGGAGGAAAGCCCTTCGGCCTTCGCCACGGCGGGGATCGTCTCGAAGATGTGCGCCACCAGCGGGCTGGTCTCGGGGGTGATCTCGTCGGCCGAGGCGATATGCTCCTTCGGAATGAACAGGATATGGGTCGGCGCCTGGGGCGCGATGTCCCGGAACGCGAG
>CACYBP010000116.1 GCA_902772625.1 Oscillospiraceae bacterium | reverse complement strand
GCGCTGTCTCTACGCAAGTGAACGGAGGTATCTGCTGTGGCTTTTCAAGGTTCTTTTTCGAAAAAAGCTTCGCCCGTTTTCGGAAACAGCTCGACCGGTACGATGTTCGACGCTTTTGTGCGGGAACGAAACGGCAGGCTTCGGATGGACGTCTCCTGGCGTCCCGAAAAATCTCTGGCTGTGACCTTCTCGAATGACGGGGTTCACTGGGATGACCCGGTCATCACGTTCGGTCCCGATCCGGATTCCGGATGGGAAGACGTCGTCAACCGGAACTGCGTTCTTCCGGATCCTTCGGGAAACGGCTGGCTTATGTGGTACACGGGCCAGGTATGGAACGGCAGCCACGGCAGGTCCTGGATCGGACTGGCCCGTTCGGAAGACGGGATCGTTTTTCGGCGGTTCCGGAAAGACCCCGTGCTTTCGCCCGAAACCGGTTTCGAGCGCGAGTCGGTCATGAATCCCTTCGTTCTTTACGAAAACGGACTCTACCGGATGTGGTACGCCGCCGGTGAGACCTACGAGCCGAATGCGATCTGCTATGCCGAATCCCATGACGGTGAGCATTGGCTGAAAAGTCCGCAAAACCCGGTCTTCACCGCCTCTCCCGCCAACGAATACGAAAGGGAGCGGATCGGCGCCTGCGACGTCCTGCGGGAGGAGAACGGCGGATACCTGATGTTCTATATCGGATACCGGGATATCCATACGGCATGCATCTGCGCGGCTCGCTCCCCCGACGGGATCACCGGATGGGAGCGCGTTCCGGAAAACCCGCTCGTAACGCCTACACCGGGAAGCTGGGACGCGGATTCCTGTTATAAGCCCACCGCCGTCCGTGCTTCCGACGGGACTTACCGCCTCTGGTACAACGGCCGGGCCGAGAGCCGCGAATATATCGGATTTGCCTGTGGGACTCTGAAAGACTGACGGACAGAATAGGGAAGCAGCGTGACGGTTCGGTCACGCTGCTTCTTTTTTTCTCTATACAAGAAAGCTCTTCTTCGCTTCCTCCTGGGCTTCGATCACCCGGTCGCACCAGCGGTCGAAGGCCTCGTCGACGACCTTGGCCCCGGGGTGGGACTCCAGATAGGAAAGCACCCGCTCCACGCCGTCCCGGAAGGGGACCGTGGTGCGCATATCCGGCGCAAGGCGCTTGATCTTGGTATTGTCGAAGACCACCGACACCGCCTTGTCCCCGGTGAGGTTGCCCTCGAGATCCATGCCGTCCTTCTTCCCCGCCGCGGCGAGGAAATCCGACGAGACGTGATATGGCAGGAAAGAAACGCCCAGGGCGTCGGCGGCGGTCTTATAGATCTGGTCCCAGGTCAGCACCTCGTCCCCGGTGATGTGGAAGGCTTCGCCGACGGCGCGGGGGTTCCCGGGAAGCGCCGCGTAGCCCCGGGCGAAATCCTCGTTGAAGGTGACCTGCCAGAGAGAGGAGCCGTCGCCGTGCACGAGCACGGGTTTCCCGTCCAGCATCCGCTTCAGCACCGTCCAGCATCCGCCCCTCCCCATCATGGCGAAGGGGATGTTTCTTTCGTCGTAGGTCAGGCTGGGCCGGACGACGGTGACCGGGAAGCCCTCCTCCCGGTATTTCTTCATCAGGAATTCCTCGCAGGCGATCTTGTTCCGGGAATAGAGCCAGTGGGGATTGGAAAGGGTCGTCCCCTCGGTGACCAGATAGTCCCCCGCGGGCTTCCGGTAGGCCGAGGCCGAGCTTGTGAAGAGATACTGTCCGGTCCTTCCGGCGAAAAGCCGCCAGTCGCGCTCCACGTCCTCCACGCGGAAGGCGATGAAATCGGCCACCGCGTCGAAGGAAAGGCCCGAAAGCTTCGCTTTGACGTCCTCCTCGTCGTGGATATCGGCCACGATCTGCTTCACACCCTCCGGCAGGGCGGCTGCTCTTTTGCCCCGGTTCAGGAGCCAAACCTCCCAGCCCGGGTCTCGCGCCATCCGGCGCGTGACGGCGGCGCTGATGGTGCCGGTGCCGCCGATGAACAGAATCTTTCTCATGCGTGACGCTCCTTCTTCTCTGAAAGCCGGGGGTCAGAGAAACACTTTTTTTCCAGTATAACACCTTCCGGTTCTTTTGTCCATCCCGAAAAGGCCGCTTCCCGCGATTTTCACCGGGAGGCGGCCTTTCTTCTTTCTTCTTTTCACCGGATGAAGTCACGCCGGGCGGTCAGGGATCCGTCCCCGTTCCTGACGATATTGAAGCCCGCCTTTTCAAAAAGGCCGACCGGGCCGGTGAAATCCAGGGTTTCCCGGGTCACCCGCTCGACGGGATAGGCCTCCACCGCGTCGTAGCCCTCCCGTTCCGCGTCCCGCAGCACCTCTTCCAGAAGGGCACGGGCGATCCCCTGTCCCCGGTATGCCGGCGCGACCTCAAAGCAGACCACCGAGAGGACCTTTTCTCCGTCCTTCTTTTCCGGGCGGCGGCCGTCGGGCGAAGCGGGGGCGAATTCCCCCACACGCACGAATTTCTCCCGGTCATTCGCGTGGCACCATCCCACCGGAGCCGCGCCGTCATAGGCAAAAAATCCCCGGATCTTCCCTTCCCGCACCATTTTCCCGGCGCTTTCGCGGATCACGCGGCTCATGGCCTCCCATCCGACCTTTCCGGGATCGGGAAATGCCGACCGGATCTCCTCCGGCGTGAAATAAAAGAGATTGCAGTAGCAGCCCGCGTAGGGCGAGCCGTCGGTGAAGGCGCGGTGATCGAAGAAATCGAGATAGACCTCTTCCTGATCGGGAGTCAGCTTTTTGACGGTGACCTGCATGAGTTCCTCCTTTTCTTTTCCCGTAAACGGGGCGGGCGATATCTCCGGACCTGTTCTGATATTCCATCATACACCGCATCTCCGGCCCTTGTCAAGCCCGGGCCGCGTGCGGCGCTCTCTTCTCACAAATCGTTTCCTTTTCTTCCCCCGCGGGGCGGTTTTTCGCGGCTTTTCACGCAAAAAGGGTCCCCCGCCCGCGGGCGGGAGACCCTTCTTTTCCTTTCGTATACGGCGGCACGCGGCGGCGCGGGCGCTTCAGGCCTCCAGAGCCTTTTTGCCGCCCTTGCCTCTGATCACCTGAGGCGGGGCCTTTTTGGTGATGCAGTCTTCGGTGACCACGACCTTTTCG
>CACYBP010000115.1 GCA_902772625.1 Oscillospiraceae bacterium | reverse complement strand
CAATGCACAAGTAACAATTCATCAAGGAGGAATCTCATGGAATCGACCAACCAGAAACCGATCGAGCACAATGTAGACGCCCCCGGCAAACCGATATCCCCCAGAAAGCGGAAGAAGCGAGAAAAGAATCTGATATTCTATCCGCTGGGCACCATCGGACGGGATATGATGTACTACCTCTTCAACAACTGCATCCTGACCTACATCCTGTTTACCAAAAAGCTCACGCCCGAGCAGCTGGTGGCCATCACCGCCATCATGGTGGCGGCCCGCGTCTTCGACGCACTGAACGATCCGATCATGGGCAACATCATCGAGCGCACCCGCACGAAATGGGGCAAGTTCAAGCCCTGGCTTCTGGCCGGCGTGCTTTCCACCTCCATCGTGATCTATCTGGCCTTCAATTCCTCCCTGGAGGGGTGGCCCTTCATCGTCTTCTTCGGCGTCATCTATTTCGCCTACAGCATCACCTACACCATGCACGACATCTCCTACTGGGGCATGATCCCGGCCATGTCGCGCGACGCCGATCTCAGAAACCAGTATACCTCCCGCGCGACCTTCTTCGCGGGGGTCGGTTCCACCCTGGCCTCGGTCCTGATCCCGATCTTCACCACCGGCGGCATGGCCCTGGGCGGCAGCGCCGGCACCGCTTACGGCGTCATCGCGCTGATCATCGCCTGCCTCGGCCCGCTTTTCATCCTGTTCACGCTCTTCGGCGTCAAGGAGCATCGCGGCGAGGACGACGAACCCAAGACAAAGCTCAATTTCAGAAGGATTACCCGCACCATCAGGCAGAACGACCAGCTCCGCTGGATGATCCTGATCTTCCTTTTGCAGCAGATCGGGAACTCGCTGGTCTTCGGCGGCATCGGTTCCAATCTGATCTACTTCCGTTACGGCTATGAAGGCGGCCTCTATTCGGTCTTCTCGATGGTGGGCGTGGCGGCGACAGCCGTTCTGATGCTGATCTATCCCGCCCTCTCCCGCCGGTTCACCCGGCGCAAGCTGATGACCGGCCTGATCTTCATGGTCATCGCCGGCAGCGTGGTGGAGCTTCTGGGCGGGCTGATCCTGCCCGCGAACACCGTAAGCTTCGTCATCCTGACGGTGGGGTACATGCTGGTCAACCTCGGCCTCTACGGCTTCTATCTGATCATGATGATCTCGATCGTCAACACCGTCGAGTATAACCAGCTTCTCACCGGCCACCGGAACGAGGCCATCATCACCTCCATGCGTCCCCTTCTGACCAAGATGGGCAGCGCGATCGTGGTGGCTCTGACCTCCCTGACCTTCCTGATCTTCCAGGTGACCGAAAAGACCAACGCCATCGCGGACTTCGAGCAGAAGGCTCAGCTCGGCACGATCACCGACGAAGCGCGCATGGAGGGGATCCACCAGGTCATCGCGGGGGTCTCGTCGACCCAGACCGCGGGGCTTCTTCTGGCCATGGTGCTGATCCCGCTGGTTTTCGGGATCGCCTCTTATCTGCTTTACCAGAAATTCTACAAGCTGGATGAAAAGACCTACGAGGATATCTGCCGTCAGCTTGAGGAGAAGAGGACCTCCGGGAACTGACGAAAAGAAAAAGAGTCCGGGCGGGCCGCGCGACGCGGCCCGCCCGGTTTTGTTCTGCCTTTTCGCCGCTCCCGCGGCGCCTTTCCGCGAGGCGGGTCCGGCCGCCTTCCGGAACGCTTCGGCAGGCCTTGCCGGGGAGCGGGGAGGGGAGAGACGAAAAAACCCGGCCGGAAAAAGAAAAATTTCCCGATCCTGCCCTTGACAAGATGGGAAAAAAGGTGTATGATCTTATACTGTATCGTCATGTGTGGAAGTGCCGCCCGATACACCCTAAATATAGCAGACACGGCGCGCTTTTGCAAGCGAAACGACAAAGAAAAATACACGCCGCCGGGCGTGTCATCCGAACCGGAAGCTTAGAATAACGGAGGATATGAAGCATGGTAAAGGACGTGAAATACGGCACCACCGTCCGAAAGAGCTATTCCAAAGTCGGCGAGTTCCTCGCGATGCCGAATCTCATCGAGGTGCAGAAGAACTCCTATCAGTGGTTCCTGGACGAAGGTCTGCGGGAGGTCTTCCGCGACGTGTCCGCCATCACCGATTACACCGGCACCATCGAGCTTTCCTTCATCGACTACACGATGAACGACAAGCCGAAGTATACGGTGAAGGAGTGCAAGGAACGCGACGCCACCTACGCCGCCCCCATCAAGGTGAAGGTACGCCTTCGCAACCGCAACACCGAAGAGATCAAGGAGCAGGAGCTTTTCGTGGGCGATCTGCCTGTCATGACCGAGACCGGCACCTTCGTCATTAACGGGGCCGAGCGCGTCATCATCTCCCAGCTGGTCAGATCCCCGGGCATCTATTTCACCGCCAAGCCCGACAAGACCGACAAATATATCTACACCTCCACCATCATCCCGAACCGCGGGGCGTGGCTGGAGTATGAAACCGACGCCAACAACCTTTTCTACGTCCGCATCGACAAGAACCGCAAGCTTCTGGTGACCTCCCTGATCCGCACTCTCGGCGTGAAGACCGACGCGCAGATCCTCGAGCTCTACGGCGAGGACGAGCGCATGGTGGCCACCCTTGAAAAGGACACCGCCAAGACCGAGGGCGAGGCGCTGGTGGAGATCTACCGCCGTCTGCGCCCGGGCGAGCCTCCCACGGTGGAAAGCGCCCGCTCGCTGCTCGACAGCCTCTTCTTCGATCCCAAGCGTTACGACATCTCCCGGGTGGGAAGATTCAAATACAACAAGAAGCTCGCTCTGGGCGCCCGCATCGCGGGCCGCACCCTGGCCCTGCCGGTGGTGGATCCCATGACCGGTGAGCTGATCGCCGAGCCGGGGGAGACCCTGACCCGCGAACGCGCCGACTTCCTGGAAAGCCGCGGCGTGGCCCGCGTTCTTCTGAACGTGGACGGACACGACGTGGT